>CAIOSS010000416.1 GCA_903860995.1 uncultured delta proteobacterium
AACCGAGCGCGGCGGGCGCATGGGCCTACGGTGAACCCCGGCCGAAGAGACGGTGCACGAACGGTCGAACGCCCAGTGGATGAACGACCGCAGTTCATCGCCCCGTGCGGAAATTCAAGCCGTTTTGAGGACGCCGCCCTGGGGGGGGGGGTGTCCGATGGTGATGGTTCGTCGACGCGCAGTTCTGGCGGGAATCACGGCCGGGGCCAGCGCACTCGCGCTGCGGTCGCTCCCCGCCGCGGCGCAGTCCGTGGCGCTGAAGCAGGCGCTGCTCGACCTCGAGGACGGCGTCTCGTGGGCGGAGGTCTCGCCGGTCTTGGTGGCGCAGCGTCCGATCTGGATCAACAAGGTCCGCTGCTCCCGCTCACCCGGCGAGCTTGGCGCACAACTGCTGCGACTCGAGGCGGGGATGGGCTGGTCGTCGGTGCAGAACTCCTGGCGCACACGGCGCGCGGGCTGGGTCGCCGCCGTGCAGGCCGCCGCCACCGACCATGGCGTCGCCGCGCTCCTCGTCGAGCTCGAGGGCGTCACGCAGTGGAGCGGGATGCGCCCGGTCTGGCGCACCGCCCGCGCCCCGTGGCTGGCGCGCGCCTCCGCGATCTGAGCGGCGACCGCGCCGGCGCCTACTCCCGACCCGAGCGCGCGATGTATTCGTCCAGCGGAAACAGGTCGACCTCCGCTGCGCCGCGGGCCCCGGTCGCGGAGTACTCGAAGGGGTCATCGACGTCGCGGATGAGCCCGAGCATGTACGTGTAGATCAGCGTCAAGAAGCTCACGAGAATGAGCTCGGCCACGAGGCTCTTGAACTTCGCGATCATGAGCAGCAGCACGATGGCGCCGGTGAGCGTCTCCAACAGCGCGTAGCCCGACGCGAGGAAGCCCGTGCGCGAGATGACCGCCACGCGCGTGATCACCTTGCGCAGGTTGTGCAGCTCGGCGAGCGCCCGCCCGGCGTAGCTCCCCGCCCCGGCCCGCTCGAGCTCGTGGATCGTCGTCGCCAGCGCCGTGAGGCGCGCGAAGATCTCCTCGTGGGTGAGCTTCTTGTAGAGCCAGTCGCGCACCGCGACGGCCGTCGCGCGCACCGCCCGTCGCCCGGCGAGCGCGTCGAGCTGCGGCCGCCCGACGCCCGCCTGCGCGAAGGTCTCGTCGATCGTCTCGAGGATGCACGCGAGCTCCGCCGGGAGCTTCTCGCTCTCTTTGTAGTCCGCCATCGTCCCCGCCAGCATGAAGCCAATGAGGAAGACGCCGCCGGTGAGCACCAGCCCCACCTCGCCGAAATCGATGTAGCCCTTGAATCCGAGGCCCTTCACCAGCACCAGCTTGCAGGCCAGTGCTGCGACCACGTACGGCAGCGTCGCCAGCATCAGCTTCCACTTGATCATCATCGGGGCTGCGGACCTCCGCTTCGATTACCGTCGAAGCCCGCGCGGACGGCAATCGAATTCACGGTGCGCGCCGCCACCCCCGCCGCCACCCCCGCCGTCACCCGCCGCCAGCCCGCGGAGGCTTCGCTTCCCGATGGATTCCATCGACGGGCGCCCTGCTCTCGGGTGACACGGTGGAGTCGCGCCTGCTCGAGGGCTTCGACGTGATCTGGGGCCATGCGTCGAAGCTCGCGCAGACCTCACCCCCGCTGCCGCGCGCCCCTCTCCATGAATGGCTGTCCTCTGGTCTCAATTCGCCCGTGTCTTTCGCGTCTCTTTCGGCGGCCCGGTCGACTCCAGTGCCGCGATGGCGGTCGCCGCGGTCACGAGGCGCTCGAGCCCGCGGCGGAG
>CAIOSS010000417.1 GCA_903860995.1 uncultured delta proteobacterium
AACCGAGCGCGGCGGGCGCATGGGCCTACGGTGAACCCCGGCCGAAGAGACGGTGCACGAACGGTCGAACGCCCAGTGGATGAACGACCGCAGTTCATCGCCCCGTGCGGAAATTCAAGCCGTTTTGAGGACGCCGCCCTGCGGTCAGTGTTCCTTGCGCCAGACGGTCGCGAGCCACGGCTGCTCGTGGCGGGGCCTTCCAGGTGGCCGGTAGTAGTGCGCGACCTCGACAAACCCCGCGGCGGTCACCAATGCGCGCCACGCCTCCGGCGAATGGAAGGTGCCATATCGGCCATCGGAGAATCCCTCGGTGTCGCGGCCCCATGGGTTCGAACAGAAGAGCACGCCGCGGGGGACAAGCGCGTCGTGCAGCGTCGCCAACACTCGCGCCAGCCCGCGCGACGGAACATGGAAGAGCGTGGCGTTGGCGAAGATGCCGCGGTACCGCGCGCTGGGGAGCGCGAGGCTGGCGAAGTCCTGGTGCAGCACCTCGCACGCGCCGTCGGTCGCCGCGCGCGCCATCTCGACGAAGCGGGCTGACCCGTCAACCCCGGTGGCCTCGTGCCCGAGCGAGCGGAAGTGGGCCAGATCGCGCCCGGGGCCGCAGCCCAGGTCGAGCAGCGCATACGGTGCCGGGCCCTCGATCGCCCCCAGGAACGCCGAGTAGTTCTGCGACACGTCGTGGGCGCGGGTGCCCGCTTCGTACCAGTCCGCGGCGGCGTCGTACCAGGCCAGCGTGCGCGTCGTGATCGCCGCGACCTCGGGATCGGTGGGCCTGCTCACCGCGGTCGTCGTCTGCGCGGGTGCGCCATCGTGATCTCCATGGGCGCACCCTACGTCGACCGCGCTCACCGATGGGGGGCTTCGCGTTACCGAGGGATTCGAGCTCGACCCGTCGCGCGCGCGACTCGACTGCGCATGGACTGCTGACCAGTTCACCCTGGGCGGCTGCCCCTGGGACACTGATGGGGGTACCGACCCCGGGACGCCGGTCGACGTCGGCACGCCGATGGACGGAGGGGACGTAGGGCGGCGGCGGGGCGGTGGTACGATCGCGGCATGCCGGGAGACGCGGCGCGTTCGCCACATCCACGGTTTCCCAACCTCGACCCGGCGGTGGTGCAGGCCTACCTCGACGCGCCCGAGACGGTGGTGGCGGAGATCGTGGACGGCGCGCTGTCGCTCATGCCCCGGCCCCGACCGCGGCACGCCCACGCCGCGACGCGGCTCGCGGGGGAGTTCCGACCCTTCGGTAACCCGCGCGGCGACGAGCCCGGCGGCTGGGTCCTCCTGATCGAGCCCGAGCTGGAGCTCGGCGCGAAGCCCGACGTCCCCATCCCCGACCTCGCGGGCTGGCGGCGGGAGCGGGTTCCGCCGGGCTTCCTTCAGGCCGACGAGATCACCCTGACGCCCGACTGGGTGTGCGAGGTGATCTCTCCGTCGACCTCCCGCTTCGACCGCAAGCGCAAGCTCCCGATCTACCACCGCGAGGGCGTCGGCCACGCGTGGCTGCTCGACCCGGCGCAGCGCTCGCTGGAGGTGTTCCGACGGACGCCCGAAGGGTGGCTCCTGGTGGGCGATCACGACGGCGCCGACGTGGTGCGGGCGATAGGGGGTCCAAGGGGACAACCTCGTCGGCCCGATTCGCTCAGGGCTCACCCATCGCTGTTGTACGCGTGGCTCAGATCCTTCGCGTGCGTCGAGGGAGGAACACCGCAAGGGTCGCAAGGGTCGCAAGGGAGTGTGGCGCTGGGTCGGCCCCCGGTAGTACCGCGTCGCGGGAGTTCTGATGGGTTGACGCGCAGTGGGATCATGGTCCCATCCATCACCAACCTGTCGCACCCCCTGCGATGCGATACTTGTACCCACGATCGCGCGCCACCGTGAACACCGCCAGGCACCTCCCCTCCGTCGCCTTCCTCACGCTCGACGACCGCAGCGGGTACGTCATCGACGATGACCTCGCCATCGCCGAGCTCCGCGCCCGGGCCTGGCACGTCGAGGAGATCCCCTGGCGCCGCCGGGGCGTCGACTGGAGCGCCTTCGACCTCGTGCTCATCCGCACCACCTGGGACTACCAGCACGACCTCGACGCCTTCCTCGACGCCCTCTCCGCCATCGAGGCCGCGGGCGTCCCTCTCGCCAACCCGAGCGCCCTCGTCCGCTGGAACGCCCGCAAGACCTACCTCCGCGACCTCGCCGCGCGGGGCGTGCGGGTGGTCCCGACCCGCTGGGGCGAAGGGCTCTCCGCCGACGGGCTGCGTTCGCTCTGCGCCGCGCTGGGGGACGGCGGATGCGTGCTCAAGCCGACGGTGAGCGCCAACGCGCACGACACCTGGCGCCTCCCTCGCGACGTGGACCCTTCCGTCGCCGCGGAGCTCGCCCCCCGCTTCACCGGCCGCGAGTGGATGGCCCAGCCCTTCGTGGCCTCGGTGCTCGACGAGGGCGAGTACTCCGTCTTCTACTTCGACGGCTCGTACAGCCACGCCATCGTGAAGCGCCCGAAGCCCGGGGATTTCCGGGTGCAGGAGGAGCACGGCGGGCGCATCGTGGGCATCGAGCCCGACGCCGCGCTTCGGCGCGCCGCCGACCGGGTGATGGGCGCGCTCGACGAGGCCCCGCTCCAGGCGCGCGTCGACCTCGTGCGCCTCGACGACGGATCGCTCGCCCTGATGGAGCTCGAGGCCATCGAGCCGTCGCTCTACTTCCGCACGCACCCACAGGCCGCGGAGCACTTCGCCGACGCGCTCGCCCGCTACCTCTCTCGCCGCTGAGCCGGCGCTCGGAACACCCTCGGTCGTCGGCGCCCTCGCGGGGCGGGGGGAGGCCGTCGGCGTCGAAGCGCATCGCCCGCAGCCGCGGGGGGCCATAGGCGTTAACCGATGGATGCCGATGCGGGCGGGGC
>CAIOSS010000418.1 GCA_903860995.1 uncultured delta proteobacterium
GAGCATCCCGCGATACTCGCGGCGGACGGCCGCGATGACGTCGAACCACTCGCCGCGCGTGCCCGATGACGATTGCATCTCCACGCCCACGGACAGCATCTCCGCGCCGGACTCCTCGGCCACCCTCGCCCACGCCGTGACGAAGCGCGTGTAGCTCGCGAACCACCGGCGCCAGCGGGCGTCGTCGGCGTGCGCGATCTCGCCGCGCCAGCCGCCCTGGTCGACCCAGAGGTGCGGGATGAGCAGCACCCGGAGCCCGCGCGCGTGGGCCTGCGCGATCACCCGCTTCACGCTCTCGCGGTTGACCGCGAAGGGCGCCTCGAAGTCGAGGCGGACGTCGGTCTCGTCGAGGTCCCACTGACGGCCGAAGGGGGTGAAGGACACCCAGTTGCAGCCGAGCGCCACGAGCTCGTCGAGCGCGGCGGCGCTGGCCGGGGTGCCGTACCCGACTCCCGGGTGCTGGGCGCTCTCGATGGGTCCGAGCGTCGCGCCGCGCATGGCGCCCCACCCGAGCTCGGCCCACGCGTCGGGGGTGTACCCCACCCGCGGCCGGGTCTGGGCGGAGGCGTCAGCGCCGAGCAGCGTCAGGAGGAGGACGGCGAGCGCCCCAGCAAGCGATCGAGCTCCCCGGCGCGGTCGAGCGCGTGCAGGTCGTCGCAGCCCCCCACGCTCCGGCCGTCGATGAAGATCTGCGGCACCGTGCGCATGCCCGTGGCCTTCGCCAGCCACGCCCGCTTCTCGGGGTCGCCCTCCACGTTGAACTCCTGGAAGGGCACCCCCTTGCGCTGGAGCAGCGCCTTCGCCCGCACGCAGTACGGGCAGTAGGGCGTCACATACATCTGGACCTCGGCCATCGGAGCCTCCTGTCTCGGTCGTCGGACGCGTCCGACCCTGGATCGTTGTCACAAGAACCTGTGCGCGAGGCGCAGCCCGAAGGTGAGCACGCCCGCCGCGAGAGTCACGCCCAGGTACACCGTGAGCCACGGCAGCGAGAGCGCCCCGGCCACGGACCATCCGCGGCGCACGCCGACCGGCGCCGCGAGGGCGACGGCGAGCGTGAGCGCGAAGAGCATCGGGCCCATGAGGTGCGCCCGGAAGGCGTCGGCGACGTGCAGGTGCGCCATGTTGGTGAAGCTGGTGGTGAGCCCGCAGCCGGGGCACGGCACGTGGGTCACCGCCTCGAAGGAGCACGGCGGCATGCCGAGCTGCTGGTGCGTGCCGAAGCCTCGGTGGTCGGGCCGCAGCCACGTCGAGAGCAGCACCACGGGCCACGCCGTGAGCAGGGCGAAGGCCCAGGCGGCGCGGTCGAAGAGGCGTGTCGTCGGGGCGGTGAGCGTCACGTCGGAGGGCGGAGGAGGCTGCATCGCGGGGCTTGGATCGCATGCTAGCGTGCGACGCCGTGAGGGTCATCGACGCAATCACGTTCGCCGCGCTCGGGGCGTCGCTCGCGCTCGCAGCGCATGCCGCGCACGCGCAGGACGCAGGGGCCCGCGACGCCGGCGAGGCCTCCCCGGAGTCCCTGGTGGCCCCCCTGCGGGGTGGGCGGGTGCCGGCGATGGTCAACGCGCGGCGCACCCGCATCGCGGCCACCGAGGCGCTGCGCCCGCGGCTGGAGCGAGGGCGCTGCTACGAGCTGGTGGGCGCGGCCCTCGGGGCGGCGCAGGTGCGGGCACAGGTGCGGGTGCGCGAGGCCGTGGAGGGCCCTGCGCTGGCGCTCGCCAACTCGCAGGGCACGGCGGCGCGGCAGCGCTTCTGCGTGACCGAGGCGCCGGAGCTGTACCGCATCGACGTGGAGGCGTGGAGCGCGGCGTGGTGGCACCTGGAGGTGCTCCCGCTCGATGAGCGGGTCGCGTCGACCCGGGTGACCGTCGACGCCGGGGTCGAGACGGCGCCCTCGGCTGGCAGCGCGGCGCGCCACCCCGTCGGCGGCGCCGGGGCGGACTACGTCGGCGCGCAGCTTCGCCAGGTGGCGGCGCGGCGCCCCGGGGTGACGGGGCTCACCCCGATGACACGCCACACCCTGGCGACCAACGGGATGATCGAGCAGACGGTGCTCCTGCCATCCAACCGCTGCGTCGAGGTGGCCGCGGCGGCGGTGCCGAGCGTGGGTGACCTGGTGGTCGAGCTCGAAGACCCGACGCGCCACCGCGTGGCGCAGGACTCCACCCACCGCAACGTCGAGAGCGCCCGCTTCTGCACGCGCTACTCCGGGCTCTACCGCTACCGGGTGCGGGTGTTCTCGGGCGCGGGCGAGGTCGGCGTGC
>CAIOSS010000419.1 GCA_903860995.1 uncultured delta proteobacterium
CGTCGGGTCAAAGCTGCTCGGCGAGCGTCTGCGGGACGGTTTGCCCGGCGGGGACGAGCCTGTGCGGCACGAGTTGCGTGGCCCTCGGTGGCGCGTGCATGTCGGGCGGGAGCGGCGGTTGCGCCCAATCGGGGATGCTGGCGTGCAGTTCCGGGAGCGCGGTGTGCTCGGCCTCGGCGCGGACCTCCGGGGCGTGCTCGTCGCCGGTCAGTGGTGTGTGCAACGCGATGGGTAACTGCGTCTGCGGCAGCGGCACGCACGTCTGTGGCAGTAGCTGCGTGTCGGACACGGCGGTGACGTCGTGCGGGACGTCGTGTACGTCGTGCCCAGTGCCGACGGGCGGGAGTGCGACGTGCTCCGGCGGCGCCTGCGGTCAGTCGTGCCCGAGCGGCACGAACCTCTGCGGGAGCGCCTGCATCACGCTGACCACCACGGCCAACTGCGGGGCGTGTGGTCGGGCGTGTACCGCCGGCCAATCGTGCAGCGGTGGCACCTGCGTGTCGTCGTGTCCCACTGGCATGGTGCTCATCCCCGCAGGCAGCTTCCTGATGGGCGACGCGAACACGGCGAGCCTCAACGCGCAGCCTCCGCACATGGTGACGCTATCGGCGTACTGCATGGATCCGACGGAGGTGACGGTGGCGGCCTATCGTGGCTGCACGAGTTGCACGGCACCGACTGCGGGTACGACAAACAACTATGGAAACTGGGGCGTGACGGGTCGGGACAACCATCCAGTCAATTACGTCGATTGGAACCAGGCACGCGCCTATTGCCAATCGCGCGGCGGCGATCTCCCGACCGAGGCCCAATGGGAATACGCGGCTCGCGGGCCTGACGGGCGCATCTACCCCTGGGGCAACGCTGTGCCGGCTTCTCAGCTGTGCTGGAGCGGCGATGTCCCCAGCCGTACTTCGACGTGTCCGGTGCAGTCCTACCCATCGGGCAACTCGCCATTCGGCCTATTCGACATGGCGGGCAATGTTTTCGAGTGGACACGGGACTTCTTTGCGGGTTATACGCCAACGGCTGTGAGTGATCCGACCGGGCCGACCTCGGGCACGAACAGGGTGCTTCGCGGCGGGTCGTGGTTCGACTCGTCCGCCTCCGCCTCCTACGTGCGCGCGGCCTTTCGCGTCGTCTTCACGCCGACGATCCGTAGCAACGGCGTCGGGTTTCGCTGCGCGCGCGGGGCGATTTAGCGCTACCCCCTTTTGCCTCTCCACCTTCAAGCAGTACGCGCGAACGCGATCAAGAATCGCAGCGAACTGATACTTTCCGGTTGACTATTTTCGGAAACGCGAGCGAAGCGAGCGCCGGAAAAATAGGGCCCGCGGCCCGGTGCGTCCGGCCCTGTCGGGAAGGAGCGCACCGGGGCCGGGCGATCGTCCACGCGAAGGGTTTTCAGGCCGATCGCGCGGACCCCGTGGGCGGGGGCAGGAGATGCCCTCTCCCGACAGCCTTGGCCGCCGGGACGCGGGAGTTCCTGGCGCGCGCGCAGCGAAACCCGTCGCTGTTCTCTGATCGGCTCGCGCGCGCAGTCGCCGCCCACCTCCCGAGCCCCGTCCAAGGCAGCGTCCCGTGATCTCCTGCCAACGCTCGCGGCAGCGGGTACTACGGGCAATGGGTTCTCTGTAAACCCGAGCGAAGCCGTGCCGACGACGGCGCCCCGTTGGTCCTCCTATTGGCCAGACGGACGCGTTAGGGTAGCGTCCGCGGCGTGAACCGACGCGTCGTGCTGCTCCTGACCGCTGTGCTGATGGGCGCTTGTGCGTCAGACATCGAGAGAGCGAGGGCGGGCGACCGGTCCCTCACAGGTGCGCACCTCCACCGCGCGAACCTCGAGGGCGCGAACCTCACCTTCGCGAATCTCAGCGTAACCGCTTCACGAGCCCGCGTTCTCGACGGGGCGACTCCGAGTCGCCACGATGCTCGGACGCATGGACTCCCTGCCGTCACTCCGTCGTGGTCTGTTCTTCCGTCGCGCGCGGCGGGGGGACGCTCACGTGCCCGATGGGCCGCGCGAGCTCGCTCGCGTCGAGTCGTCCGCGTGTGTCGGCCCAGTACCGGGGGGCCAACTCGAGGTATCGCTCGCGGGGCCAGTACGGCATGACGCGAATGACGTCGGCGAGGTAGCTCTCGGGGTCGAGCCGGTGGAGCTTGCACGAGGCCACCAGCGAGAAGAGGTTGGCGGCGGCCGAGGCGTGGTCGTCGCTGCCGAAGAAGAGCCACGACTTGCGGGCGGCGGCGACAGGCCGCAGCGCCCGCTCCGACCCGTTGTTCTCCAGTCGCAACCGACCGTCCTCGAGGAAGCGCCGCAAGGGCCCGACCTGGTTGCGCGCGTAGCCGAGCGCGGACGTCGCGTAGCCCCTCGGGCGGGGCACGACGGCCTGGGCCTCGACCCAGGCGAAGAAGGCGTCCACCAGGGGCCGCACGCGCTCCTCGCGACGGAGCTTGCGGGTCGCCGGCGGCAGGTCGGCGAGGGCGCGGTCCGCGGCGAAGATCGCGTCGATGCGGCGCAGTCCCTCGACGCCGATCGCCTGCTTGCAGACGGCGGCCTCCCAGAATCCGCGGCGGCAATGGCTCCAACAACCGACCTCCTTGGGCGGTGGTCCCTGCTCCGGGTCGGGCGGTCTGCCTGCGGATGATCGCCCCGCGAAGAGGGCGTCGTAGACCGCGTGAGCGTCCGCCTGGAGGTATCCCGAGTAGCCCTTGAACATCGAGCAGACCGCGGCGGAGGTGTGCCGCTCCTGGTACTCGAAGAAGATGTGGTCGCGGTCGGCGAGCACCACGAAGAAGTGTCCCTTGTGACAAGGGCCTCGCTTCCTCTCCTGGAGCGGACCGGGCTGGATGCGCACGCCGGTCGCGTCGGTCGAGAGGCAGAAGGCAGTGCGCATCGCCTCGTCGCGCGCGGCCTCGACGATCGCGCCGAGGGTCGCGCCGACGTCCTC
>CAIOSS010000420.1 GCA_903860995.1 uncultured delta proteobacterium
AGGGCGCTGATGTCTTCGCCGGGCGCGCCGAGGATCGCCACGGGCTGCCCCAGCTTCAGCACGGCCCCTTCGGGGACCAGCATCTTCAGCAGCGTCCCCTTGTCGAAGCTGCGAAACTCCATGGTCGCCTTGTCGGTCTCGACCTCGGCGAGCAGGTCATCGACGCCGACCGCGTCGCCCTCCTTGCGCGACCAGCGCACGAGCGTGCCCTCCTCCATCGTCGGGGAGAGCTTGGGGAGTTCGATGATCTTCGCCACGATGCACTCCTACGCTTCGGCCACTTACCAGGCGAGCACCGCGCGCACGCCGCGCACGACGGTGTCCATCGACGGAATCGTCAAATCTTCGAGGTGCTTGTTGTAGGGCATCGAGGCGTCGCGCCCGGTCACCCGCAGCACCGGGCCCTTGAGCGCGCCGAAGGCGTCGCGCTGGATGCGGTCGACCACCTCCGCGCCGACGCCGCCGTAGGGCCACGCCTCCTGCACCACGAGCGCCCGGCCGGTCTTCTCGACGCTTACCAGCGTAGGGCCGAGGTCGAGCGGGCGCAGGCTGCGCAGGTCGATCACGGCGCACTCAATGCCCTCCTTCGCGAGGAGCTCGCACGCGGGCAGCACCATGTGGAGCATCTTCCCCCAGGTGACGATGGTGACCGCGTCGCCGTCGCGCCGCTGCGCGCTCACGCCGATGGGCACCACTGCGTCGCCGTCGGGCACGTCGCCCTTGAGCCCGTAGAGCCGCTCGTCTTCGAGCACGAGCACGGGGTTGTCGTCCCGGATGGCGCTCTTCAGCAGGCCCTTCGCGTCGGCCACGGTCGCGGGCGCCACCACCTTCAGCCCGGGGATGTGCGTGTAAAACGCCTCCCAGCACTGCGAGTGCTGCGCCCCCGTCTGCCGCGCCGCCCCGTTGGGCCCGCGGAACACGATCGGGCAGGAGAACTGACCGCCGGACATCTGCCGGATCTTCGCCGCGTGGTTGATGATCTGGTCGAAGGCCACGGCGCTGAAGTTCCAGGTCATGAACTCGATGATGGGACGGAGCCCCACCATGGCCGCGCCCACCCCGATGCCCGCGAAGCCCTCCTCGGTGATGGGCGTGTCGACCACCCGGCGCGTGCCGAAGCGCTCGAGGAGCCCCTCGCTGACCTTGTACGCCCCCTGGTAGTACCCGACCTCCTCGCCCATCAGGAAGACGCGATCGTCCCGGTCCATCTCCTCCGCGATGGCCTCCCGCAGGGCCTCGCGGTACCGCAGTTCACGCATAGGTGTATGCCTCGATGAGCTCCTCGCCCGGCTCCTCGCTCTCGTCGGCGAAGCGCACGGCGTCCTCGACCTCCGCCTCGACCTCCGCCTCGACGCGCGCGAGGTCGGCGGCCGAGACCCCGGCGGCACGGAGGTCTGCCTCCGCCTTCATGATCGGGTCGGTCTTCTTGCGCAGCTCGACCTCGTCAGCGGTGCGGTACTTCCCCGGGTCGCTCATCGAGTGCCCGCGGTACCGGTACGTCTGCGCCTCGATGAGCGTCGGCTTCGAGGTCTCCCGCGCCCGCGCGACGGCCTCGCCCACGCGGCGCTTCACCTCCAGCACGTCGCCCGTCCCGAAGCGGTCGCTCGCCATGCCGTAGCCGTGCGCCTTCTGGCTGGTGTCGTGCACCGAGAGGGTGCGCGAGAGCGGCGTGCCCATGGAGTACTCGTTGTTCTCCACGATCACGACCAGCGGAAGGTCCCACAGCGACGCCAGCGAGAGAGCCTCGTGGAAGCCCCCGATGCTCACGCTCCCCTCGCCCAGGAAGCACACGGTGACCTCCTTGCGCCCGCGGTACTTCGACGCGAAGGCCACCCCCGCCGCGACGGCGACGTGGCCGCCGACGATGCCGTCGCCGCCGAGCATCCGCTTCTCGGCGTCGAAGAAGTGCATGCTCCCGCCGAGGCCCTTCGAGCAGCCGGTCACCTTGCCGAAGAGCTCCGCCATGCAGGCGCGCGATGACATGCCTCGGGCGAGCGCGATGCCGTGGTCGCGGTAGGTGCCGACGATCGCGTCCCCCTCGCCGAGGTTGGCCAGGGCGCCCACCGCGCTGGCCTCCTGCCCGATGTAGAGGTGCAGGAAGCCGCCGATCTTGCCTTGCGAATAGGCCTTCGCCGCGGCCTCCTCGAAGCGTCGGATGAGCAGCATCTGGCGGTGGAGGCCGAGGAGTTCGTCGGTGGGAGCGGCCACGGGCATCGGGGGGTCCCCTCGTCGTCAGGGCGTTGCAACGGTCACGGGCGATCCGGGGAGCTTCGATGCTCTGGTGCGCGCCGCGAGCATAGGGAATGCGGTGATCATTGGGAAGGTGTCGCGTGGCGACGACGAAAGGAGAGAGCGGGCGGCACGCGATCAGAACATCGCGAAGCTGCCGAGCGGCCGCGGCGTGGTGTTGCGCGTACGGATCACGCCGCCGCCGCCCCCCGAGCGCCCGGAGGCGAGCTCGTAGATCTTGTCGAGGGAGAACACCGTCTGCAGGTAGAAGCGGGTGTCCTGGTACGGGGCGTAGAAGGGGTTGCCGTAGGTGCCGTCGGCGTTGAGCAGCGTGCGGAACACCTGGTAGCCGACCTCCGCCGTGAACCACGGCGTGGCGATCCAGTCGACCCAGGCGGCGAAGATGGTGTTGTTGCGCACCGTGGACTGCCCGTTGGGGAGGCCCGCGGCGGTCCCCTGGTACGGGAAGATGTGCTGCATCGAGAAGAACACGCCGGGCGAGATGTGCTCCCAGCTCTGCGCGAGGATGAGCGCCCAGGAGACCGTGTTGGC
>CAIOSS010000421.1 GCA_903860995.1 uncultured delta proteobacterium
CGCGGTCGGCGGCAGCGGGCGGGCGCCGCCGGGGCGCGGGCCCTGCTGACCGCGCGGTGCGTACTGGGCCTGACCGGGGCGAAACTCCCGCGCGACCGGCGCCGGCACGTAGTCCGGCGAGAGCTCGCGGCGCACGTAGGTCTTCCAGATCTCGCGGCCGTCGCTGTTGCAGGCGAGGAGGCCGCGGTCGATGCGGGCGAAGAACCCCTGGATGCCGTCGAAGTCGCGGCGGAAGAAGGTCTCCGACTGGGAGTTGTGCGCGGCCGAGACCGTCTGCGGGAAGTCGATGATGGTCGGACCCGCCGCGGCGAGGAGGACGTTGTAGGGCGACAGGTCGCCGTGGATGAGGTCGCAGCAGAGCATCTTGATGATCTGCTCGCGCAGGTCGCGGTAGAGGGCGGCGGCCTGGGCGGGGTCGAAGATGGCGTCGATGAGGCGCGGGGCGGCGTTGCCCTCGGCGTCGGCGACGAGCTCCATCAGCAGCACGCCCTCGTAGAACATCACCGGCGTGGGCACCCGCACCCCCGCGGCGTGGAGCCGGTGGAGGCAGCGCGCCTCGGAGGCCTTCCACTCGTCCTCGTCCTCGCCGCGGCCGAAGCGGCTGCCCTTGTCCATGGCCCGCTGGGTGCGGCTGTTGCGCACCGCGCGGCCCTCCTTGTAGGCCGCATTGTGCTTGAAGCTCCGCTGCTCGCGGTCTTTGTAGACCTTGGCGACCACGACCTCGCCCCGGTACACCACCCGGAACACGTCGGCCTCCTTGCCGCTCTTCAGCCGGCCGAGCACGTCGTCGAGAATGCCTTCAGAGACGAGTGAATCGAGGGGGCTGTGCATGGCGGTCGCGTCGGCGACCATACCCCCGTTCGGCGCGCGGGGAGCGGCGATTTCCACGGGTGTAACGAAGGCCGCCGGAGCCGCGTAGCATCGTCCCGATGACACGACGAACACCGGGGCTACGGGGGACGGCCGCGCTCGCCTCGCTGGCCGCGCTCTCCCGGGGCGCCGACGCCCTCGCGCTGGACTGGAGCGTCGGGGCGATCGCGGGGCACGAGCAGTGGCTCTCTCCCGAGCTCGGCGGCCACGGCTGGGTGCTCGTCGACGCGCGCGGCCGGGGGATCACCCGCCGCGGCGGAGACCTGCACCTCTTCCTCAACACCGAGACGGTGCAGGCCGGGGTGGAGAACCTCCCCCTCGCGACGCCGCGGCTGCAGTTCTCGGCCGCGGTGCGGGCCGAAGGGGTCTACGCGGGCGTGCTGCCCGACTACCGCGCGCAGGGTCGGCGGGCGCCGGGTCGGGGCTTCTGGGCGAGCTACGGGTACGCCTTCGCGGCGGTGAAATGGCTGCCCGGGGGTCCCCACTCGCTGGAGCTTCTCGTCGCCGGGCGGCGCTGGCACTTCGCGCGCATCGCCGACACCACGAGCCCCGACCTGCGGCTCCCGCCCAACACCTGGGTCTTCGAGCCGCGGCTGCGGTACACGTACTGGGACGTCACCAGCCCCGGCGAGGAGTGGCAGGCGCAGGTGGCGTTCCCCCGCATCCGCGGCCTCGCGGCAGGCGTCGAGCTCGGGGCCGACGTGCGCGGCGACGCGCAGCCCTGGGGCGCCCTCGCGGGCGTCGACGACGGGCGCAACCGGCCAGGGCGGGTGATCGTGACAGCGCGGCAGTGGCTGCGCGCAGGGTGGCAGCTGGGCCCGCGGGTGCGGGTGCAGCTGGAGCAGAGCGCGAGCTGGGGCCACGGCGAGGACGACCTCACGCGGCCGCGCTCGGGGGGGATGAACCCCTACGTGGTCCCGGTGCCGGGGCTGGCGTGGCCGTCGCTGTGGAGCGAGCGCCTGGTCGCGGCGCAGGCGAGCGTGCACCTTCGCCCGTCGCTACGCCTGCCGCACGAGGTGGGCGTGGCCGTCGGGGCTGGGGCCTTCAGCGACGTGCGCCGCGTCGGGGCGCTCGACACCTACGGCGGCGCCGGGGGCGTGGCGGCCTTCGCCGACCTGCGCTTCGGGCGCTGGCAGGCCTACCTGCGGGCGGGCTACGGCTTCCCCGTGGCGTGGCTGCCGGGCACCCACGTGAGCGCGCTCGCGGGCCTCGGCGTGCGGATGTTTTGAGACCTCGCGCTGCGACCCTCCGGCGCACCATGAAGCCGCCCGCCCCCTCCCCCGCGCCCGTCTTCGCCGGCACGCACCCGGGGCCCTTCGGCGCGCCGCCACCGCCGCCGCGTCGTCGTCGCCCCGTCGCGCTCCTCGTCGGGCTCGCGCTCGTGGGGCTCGCAGGCGCCGGCGCGCTCGTCCGCCATCGCACCCGCCGCCCGTCGCCCGCCGTCGTCGCGGTCGCGCCCGCGGTCGACCTCGGCGCGGGCGATGGACACACCTGCGCCCGCTTCGCCGGTGGGGCCGTGCTGTGCTGGGGGTCGAACGCCTTCGGGCAGCCCGGCGACGGCACCACGGTCTCGCGCGCGCGGCCCGGTCGGGTGGTGTTCGCCGCTGGGAGGTAGGAGAGGGCCCCGGACACTGCATCCCAAGGGACTTCTAGGGCCGTCGTATGAACCTCCCTGCATGAGCTAACCCCCAGGTCTCTACCTCGCGGCCCATGGCCGCCCCCGCCGAGAGCGCCGCCGACATCCTCTGGATCACCTACCGATGGATGTCGGTGGGTCTCGCCGTGACGGGCGTCGTCGCGTGGTTCGTCTCGCAGTCACCCGCCGCCCTCGAGCTCGTCCTGGGCAACCGGGCGGTCTTCTACGGGCTGCTCATCGCGCAGCTCGGTCTCGTCTTCGCCTTCAACGGCGTCGCGGCCCGCGCCAGCACCGCCGCCGCGGCCGCGATGTTCTTCGTCTACGCGGCGCTCACCGGGGTCACCTTCTCGGTGCTCTTCGTCATCTATACGGCGTCGTCCATCGCGGGCACCTTCGCGGTCTCCGCCGGGGCCTTCGCGGGGCTCTCGGTGTTCGGCGCCGTGACCCGGCGCGACCTCTCCAGCGTCGGGCGCTTCGCGATCTTCGCCCTCATCGGGCTCATCATCGCGAGCGTCGTCAACATCTTCCTCGCCAGCACCACCCTCGTCTGGATCACCACCTTCGCCGGCGTCGCGATCTTCGGGGCGCTCACCGCCTACGACACCCAGAAGCTCCTCGCGCTCTACCACCGCGGCGAGGGCGGCAACCTCGCGCTGCGCGGCGCCCTCACGCTCTACCTCCACTTCATCAACATGTTCCTGTTCCTGCTGCGGCTGTTCGGACGGCGGCGCTAGTAACCCTTCCACAGGGGACTTGAGGGGTTGAGCAGCGCGCCAGGCCCCGACGAGCCGCGGACGCGCGGTGTACCGTACGCACGCCATGCGCCCCCCGTTGGTCCTCGTCGCGCTGCTGCTCTCCCTCCTGGCGTCGGGTTGCAGCGAGGGGCTGGTGAGCGGGGTCTCACCCTCGGACGACGCGGAGCTCGGCGACCCCCCGCCCGAGTCCGCGGACTACGACGCCGGCCCGTACCCCGACGACATCGGACCCGAGGACTTCCCCATCCCCCCGGAGGACGGCGGCCGCAAGAAGCTCGATCCGCCGCCGTGGGACGAGGACGCCGGAGAGCCGCCCGCCCCCCCGGAGCCGCCGCCCGAGGACGCCGGCGACGCGCCCTGGCCCGACGACGACGCGGGCCTGCCGACGGTGCCCGACCCCCCGACGGACGGCGGCGCCTCGCCCTCCGACCACGACGCGGGCGCAGCACTGCCGGCGCTGCTCCCGCGCTACTCGGCGGTGTTCTCCACGCGCCCGCAGGACAACGCGCCCGACGCCGCCGTCGAGAACCTCCTGCTCGCCCTCATCCGCCGCGCGGTGCCCGGGTCGCGCATCCGGGTGGCGGTCTATCACTTCACCCGGGGGCGGGTGAGCGCGGCGCTGGTGGCGGCGTACCGCCGGGGGGTGGACGTCCGGGTGCTGCTCGACGGCGGCGTGCGCGCGGTGCTCGACGACCCCGACGCGGCGGAGATCACCGAGGCCCCGACGCTCATCCTGGGCCTCGGGCGCTCCCGGGTGACGCTCTGCCGCGCGCCCGGCGGGGCGTGCCTCGGCACCGGCATCATGCACCACAAGACCTTCCTCTTCTCCGACCTGGGCGGCGGCTCGCGCAGCGTCGTGGTGCAGGCGTCGCACAACCTCACCACCGCGCAGACGCACCTGCACAACAACGCGGTGGTGATCCGCGGCGACAGCGCGCTCTTCGCGGCGTACGAGCGCACCTTCGAGCAGCAGCGCCGCGACGTGGTGCAGGAGAATTACTACCGCGCGTCCGCCGGCACCTTCCGCACGCGGGCGTACTTCTTCCCGCGGGCGGCGGGCGACACCGCGGTGTCGGCGATCGACAACGTGTCGTGCGAGGGAGGGGGGCGCATCCGGGCGGCGATGGCCTTCTTCACCAACGCGCGGCTGGAGGTGGCGCGGGCGCTCGCGCGGCGGCAGCGCGAGGGCTGCGGCGTGGAGGTGGTCGTCGGCGACTCGGGCATCCGCGTGGGCCGGCAGGTGCTCGCCGCGCTGCGCGACGCGGGGGTGCGGGTGACGCGCTACCCCGCGCGCTCGGGGGCCTGGGGGCTGCACTCCAAGTACCTGCTCATCGACGCGCGCTACGGGGGTTCGAGCGCGCGTCGGCGGCTGGTGTTCACGGGCTCGCACAACTGGACGCGGGGGGCGCTGCGCGACAACGACGAGACGATGCTGCGCGTCGAAGACGACGGGGTGTTCAACGCCTTCATGGCGGACTGGGCGCACGTGCGCGCGGCGGCGGTGCGGCGCTGAGCGACGCGCTGGCCCCCGCGGCCGGGAGCGGCGCGGAGGCCCCGCCGACCTGATCGTCAGCGCGCGTGCGGCATGCCGAAGGCTCTCATCAAGGATCCGGGGAAGCGGCGATCAACCGTCACCTCCCCGGTTCGATCGCGGCGCGCAGGGACTGCATGAACCCGGTGCGCGCGACGCACCGAGCGCCGTGAACCCCTACCGGCTCCCCGGGTGCTCCACACGAGCCTGATGGGACGTCGTCCGGGCTCGCGTCGCGACAGCCCCCACCGGGCACCTGCGATGCATTGCATCGTGGGCATGAACCACCTCGCAAGCGCCTCCCTGTTCGCCATCGCGGTCGGTCTCTCCGGCTGCGGTGACGCCTCGATCTCCCCCGACGAGCAGGTCTCGCAGCAGGGTCAGGAGATCATCTTCCCGACGAGTCGGCTCTCTGCGCCGCGCCTCGTCTCGCCGCTCTCCACGGCCACGGTCACCTCCCGGGCGACGCCGCTCCGGTGGGCGCTCGCACCCGGCCAGCAGGGCGCCCTGGTCGAGATCTGTCGAGACCGCCCCTGCCGCAGCGTGGAGTTCCTGTTTCCCGCGCTGGGGAGCGCCCTCCCGTGGCTGCCCCCGCTCCGGCCCGGGGTGCACTTCTGGCGGGCCTTCAGCTTCCGGGGTCTGCTTCGCAGCGCCCACCCGTCGGCCACCTGGGAGTTCCACGTCGGGCCCCGCTCCTCGGCCGTCGCGTCGAGCTTCGGCCACGCCGCCGACTACAACGGCGACGGCTTCTCCGACCTCGCGGTGCCCGCGACGGACGTGGGCGGCCCCGCCGATCGGGTCTTCGTCTACCACGGCTCCCGGAGGGGCCTCCGCGCTCGCCCCGACCAGCAGCTCTCGGGGGTCGCGGGCCTCGCTCGCTCCCTCGAATGGGGGTCGACCTCCTTCGACCTCGACGCGGGCGACCTCAACGGCGACGGCTACTCCGACATGGTGGTGCGCGCCCGGGAGACGGCCTCCACCCCGACGCAGCTCTACCTCTACTTCGGCGGCCCGGAGGGCCTTCCCGCGAGGCCGTCGAGGGTGCTCCCGGCGGCCAGCGCCCCGGGCTACGAGCACGGCTTCTCCTTCGGCGCGGCGGGCGACCTCGACGGCGACGGCTACGGCGACCTCGCCTCGGGGGACATCAGCGTCCCGGAGCGCTTCGACGACAACGCCGGCTTCGTGCACGTCTATCGCGGCAGCGAGGACGACCCCGGCGAGGCGCCCGAGCTCACCATCGCCGAGCCCCGCCGGGAGCGGCTCCTGGGCTGGGCCCTCGCGGCGTCGGGCGACTTCGACGGCGACGGCTTCTCCGACCTGCTCGTGACCTCCCCGCAGCGCTCCTCCGGGCTCGGTCGCTTCGTGGTCTACCCCGGGAGCGCCGCGGGCCTCTCGCCGGACGCGACGCTCGAGGTGCCCAACCCCGACCCCCGGGGGGGATCGAAGCTCGGCGACTCGGCCACCATGGCGGGCGACCTCAACGGCGATGGCTACAGCGACGCGGTCGTGTCGCAGCGCATCTTCGGCACGGGCGAGCGTCGGCTGCTGGTGTGGCTCGGAGGCGCGTCGGGGCTCTCGGCCACGGTCGGCCAGACGCTCCAGGCGGACGCGCCCGCCTCGAACTTCACCCGCTCGCTCAGCGGCGGCGGAGACCTCAACGGCGACGGGTACAGCGACCTCGCGGCCACCCTCGTGACCGGGGAGGTGCGGATCTACCTGGGCGGTCCATCGGGCTACTCGCTCCCCGCCGCGGCCACGGTCGCGGTGCTGCCCGAGGCCTCCGACGCGCCGTGGAGCGTGTCGATCACCCACGACTTCGACCGCGACGGGCACGCCGACCTCTACTCCCGCGGCCGGGTGTTCTACGGCGCCGGGACAGGCCTCTCGGGCGCTCCTCCGCTGCGGCTCACCACGCCCTGATCGCGCGCTCACCGCTCAGGGATGGGCCTCGCGGCCCTCCGCAGAACGGTCAACGGACTCCTCCTGGGACATCGCTCTCCGAGCAACGAAGAGATCATCCGGAGCCCGCGCCACCCGCGGACCGGTAGGCTGGGCATTCGCCGGCCACGACCGGCGCGACC
>CAIOSS010000422.1 GCA_903860995.1 uncultured delta proteobacterium
CGGCGCACGAGGATGCCCTCGCGCTGCGCGTCGACGCGGGTGAGGGCGACGCCGTTGTTGGCGTTCGACCAGTCGGGGTGGGTCGCGAGGCCGCCGACGTCGAGGTCGCGGACGACGGACAGGTCGGCGGCGTCGAGCAGGCGAAGGCGTCCGTCGCGCGCCCCCACGAGCTGAGTCCCGCCGGGGTTGAACGACATGAGCTGCGCCCAGCGCTCGATGCGTGAGGCGGTGAGGGCGCGGCGCTCGACGTCGTAGACCACGGCGTTGGCGAGGTGCCCGCCGCCGAGCACCGCGGCCATGCGCCGCCCGTCCGGGGAGACCGCGTGGCAGCCGATGCAGGCGTGCGGGTTGCCATCGCTGTCGGCGGGGCTGTCAGCGGCGGTGACGTAGGGGGTCGGGGCGCGGTCGCCGCGAGCGAAGTCGTAGCGGTAGATGCCGTTGTTCGGACGCGCGGCGGCCCAGTAGTAGAGCCCGCCGGCGACGCTCTCGGGCGCGAAGAAGAGCCGGGTCACGGCGGAGGAGGCGACGGAGCCGTCGGCGCGGAGCGCGCGTACGCGGAGCTCGACGGGCATCGCAGCGCCGCGGTTGGTGTCGGCGATCCAACGGAAGAACTGCCCGTCCAGCGGGGTGGTGCACCCGCCGGCGGACGCCGCGCAGTCGCGGTAGAGATGCACCGTGGTGGCCGCGTTGGTGAACGAGATGTCGTACGCGACGGCGGCCCCTCCGGGCATCCAGTGCACCTCCGCGCCCGACAGGTTGGGCGGGAACATCACCCGGTCGGAGGGATAGATCACGCGAGGCGCCGACATCGTGGAGGCGGCGCCCGAGGCGAAGCGAGCGGCGAGGTCCGGGGGCAGGCCCGAGGCGGTGTCCGAGGCGTTCCAGCGAACGCGGACCCTAGCGCTGGCGAGGATGGTCGAGGTGCGGCTTGGGCGGGCGAGCACGGTGGCCTCGCCGCCCGCGATGGCGGCGGTGGTGAGGGTTCCGCGCTCGATGCGGCCGACGAGCGACGGGCGGAGTTCGAAATCGAGCTGCGCCGAGACGTCGCGGGTGGTGCCGTCAGCGAAGGTGCCGACGACGGTGAAGCGCTGCGTGGCGGCGACGCCGGGAGATGCGTCGAGGGTGACGTCGGCGGGGCTGATCGCGAGCGAGCGGAGGTTGTCGAGCGGCACCACGCCGACGGCGGCGTCCTCGGCGGAGCTGCCGAGGCTGCCGGAGCATCCCGCCGAGGCGAGCAGAGCGGCGAGCGCGGAGAGGGGGCGGATCACCATGCGAGTGGATGTCCCAACCCGGCAGTGAGGTCAACGCGATCGGTGGTTGCGTGTCGGGCAGGGTGTGCGGGATATCTCGCGGATCGTATGGTGAATCCGCTGCGCGTGATGAAGTTTGGCGGCTCGTCGGTGGGCAGCCCGGAGCGCCTTTCTCAGGTGCTGGCGCTGATCGCGGAGGAGGTCCCGACCGGGCCGATTGCGGTGGTGGTGTCGGCGATGGGCGACACCACGGACCACCTCATCGAGGCCGCCGAGCTCGCGTCGCGCGGCGACGACCACGGGGCCGAGCGAGTGCTCGACCAGGTCGCCGACGTGGCCACCACCAACGGGCTGATGGTGCTCCAGTCCATCGAGCGGGGAGGTGGCCTCGCGGGCGAGCGGCCGCAGATCACGCCCGCGGTGCGCGAGCTGCTGGTCCCGCTGCGGCGGCTGCTGACCGGCGTGTCGCTCCTGCGCGAGCGCACGGCGCAGACGCTCGACCTGGTGATGTCCTTCGGCGAGCGCTTGAGCGCGACGGTGGTGTCGATGCTGCTCACCGCCCGGGGCATCCCTGCGACCTTCGTCGACGCGCGCGCGTGGCTCGTCACTGACGCGCGCTTCGGCAACGCGCTCGTCGACTGGGATGCCACCCACCGGCGCCTCGACGCGCTGCGGGGGGCCTGGGAGACGCCGGTGACGGTGCACACGGGCTTCCTCGGGCAGACCCCCGACGGGCGCACCACGACCCTCGGGCGCAACGGGTCGGACTACACCGCGACGCTGCTCGCGCGGGGCCTCGGGGCCGCGGAGGTCAACATCTGGACGGACGTCTCCGGGGTGATGACCGCCGACCCCGGGCTGGTGCGCGACGCCTACCCCATCGCGCGGATGAGCTACATGGAGGCGCTCGAGCTCGCGAGCTTCGGCGCGCGGATGTTCCACCCGCGAACGATGATCCCGCTGATGGAGAGCGGGGTGCCGATGCGCATCCGCAACACCATGGCACCCTCCGCGCCGGGCACGCGCATCGACGGCGGCGACCGCTCGCCGGGCGAGCGCCCCACCTGCGTGACCTCGCTGGAGAACCTCGCGCTGCTCGACGTCCGGCTGCGCCGGCTCTCCGCGGAGATGCCTCTGGGCGAGCGGGTGCTCCGAGCGCTGCGCTCGGCCGCGGTGCCGGTGTGGATGACGTCGCAGGGCGCCCACGGACAGGCGGTGGCGGTGGTGATCCCCGGCGGGGCGATCGCTGGCGCGCGCGCCGCCGTCGAGCGGGAGCTGGCGCTGGAGTTCGAGCGCGGCGACCTTGAGCCCATCGGCGTGCGCTCGCCGGTCACGCTGCTCTCGCTCGTGGCCGAGGACATGGGCCGGATGACCGACGCACCGGGCCGATTCTTCGGCGCGCTTGGGGCGGTCGGCGTGCCCGTCGCGGCCATCGCGCAGGGGGCGAGCTCGCGGTCGATCTCGTGCGCCATCGACGCCCCGGACACGGCGCTCGCGGTGCGCACGGTGCACGCGGCCTTCAACTTCGCCCACCAGGAGGTCAACCTCCTGGTGCTGGGCAAGGGCACCGTCGGCGCGCAGCTGCTCGCGCAGATCGCGCAGCAGGGGGAGTTCCTGCTGCGGGCGCACGGGCTGCGGCTGAAGGTGGTCGGCATCGCGGCGTCGCAGCGCACGGTGTTCGACGACGCGGGCCTCGCGCTCGACGCATGGCGCGAGCTCTTCCCTGGCGCCGGCGCCCAGGCGTCGCCCTCGTTGGACGAGTCGCTCGAACGGCTGCGCCGGCTGCCGGTGCCAGTGCTGGTGGACTGCACCGCGCTCGACGGGATGGACGCCGTCTACGCGACCGCCCTCGGCCGCGGCGTGCACGTGGTGTCGGCCAACAAGAAGCCGCTGACGGTGCCGTGGGAGGCGCGCGAGCGGC
>CAIOSS010000423.1 GCA_903860995.1 uncultured delta proteobacterium
GGCCACGACGCCGCCGACCCCCACCGCGAAGCCAGCGATGCCTGCGGAGAGGCCCAGCGCGGCGCGCTCGTCGGGGGCCCACCAGCGGCGCGGACCCGCGAGCAGCCAGGCGCCCATGGCCCGGAGCGCGGGGCGCCGGACGGCGGCGCGGAGGAAGACCTCCTGCGCGGCGGCGACGACGAGCCCGAGGGCCGCGAGCACCCCGGCGCAGTGGACGACGCACCAGGCGAGGAGCGCGGGCGCGCGGGACGGGGCCGGGGTGCGGGCGAAGGCCACGAGGCCGTCGATGGCGCCCGCGAGGGTGAACGCGACGAGCGCGCCCAGCGCGCCGGCGCCGCGGACGCCGCGGGCGGCGGGCTCGGACGACAGCGGCGGTGGCGCGGGGCGATTCATCCGTGGGCTCGACCTCGCCTCGACGGGACGGCACGGGCCGGTCGGGCGCCTCCTCCCGTACCGCGAATCCAGCGCTGTCTTCTAGCGTGGAATCCTGGCGGGCGCGCTGCCGGTCATGCGCCCGGGTCGCCGCGGCCCGGAGACAGCAGCGCTCGATGGTGCCGTGCAGCTCGCGCAGCCGGCTGATCCAAGCCTCGGTCATCTCCTCATCGAGGGTCGCGCGCGCCCGCCCGCACCGACCACGGAGAGCGCCGGGCGACCTCCACCTCGGATTCGCCGACCACGCAGGCCTCGTGGCCGCGACGCGCCGCCACCTCGACGTCCCAGGCCGTGCGGTGGAGTTCTTCTTCCGCGTCGATGGTGTTGAGGTGCTGGTGGCGAACCTCGGCGATGGAGCGGGTCTTCGAGGCCAGGCCCAGGGTCATCGCCACCAGCGCCAGCAACAGGAGCGAGACCGGCGCGATGTGCGTCAGCAGGAGCCGAAGGGCCAGACGCATGGACGCTCGGGGACTTCGCGGAGTCATCGGCACAGGGGCGACGGTCCAGACCGACAGTGTCGGCCAGTGCCAACAGTCATGCAGACCAGAGTGTCGGCCAGTGCCAACAGGAGATCGAAGACGGCACCAACGCTCCTCTCCTTACGCAACAGGCGGACCAGTGTGCGCAACGCGGGGCGCCGGCGGCAGGAGCCTCGGGCCCCGTTCGGCGGCGCTCACGGCAGGCGTCGGCCCGCCACGAAGGCCCACGCGTCGCGGGCGAAGGTCGGCGGCACCGCGTGGCCGTCGCCGTCGCGCAGCACCACGGACACCGCCGCCCCCGCGGCCTGCAGCCGCTCGGCGAGGGCGCAGGTGTACTGCACCGACACCAGCGGGTCGCGGGTGCCGTGGGTGAGGTAGGCGGGCGGAAGGCGACCGACTGTCGCGACCTCGCCGGGCCGGTCGGGGCCCTCGCAGCGGCACCACCCCCGCTGGGCGCGCAGGGCCGCGCAGCTCGCGCCCCGCCCCTCGAAGCGGCAGGAGAGCGTGGTGGCGCAGCGCACCAGGCCCGCGGAGCTCGTCGCGAAGGCCGCGATGCGGGCACGGAACTGCGTCGCCACCAGCGTCGCAAAGAAGCCCCCGTTGGAGTGACCAAACGCGTACACCCGCGCCGGGTCGACGCCGAAGCGCAGCCGCGCCTCGGTCATGATCGCCTGCACCAGCAGCAGGTCGGCATTGCGCGGGGGTTGGGTCTCGGGCGCGGTCTGCCAGTAGGTCTCCTCGGTGGCGTGGTCCCAGTCACCGTGCGGCATCCAGCGGGCATCCGGAGCGATCACCACCGCGCCGGCGCCGTCGGCCATGGCCTGCGCGCCGCTCTCGTCGATCGCGACGTCCCCCGTTCCGTTGGTGCCATGGAAGAGCAGCACGAGCGGAGGCGCCGCGCCGCGCGAGCGGGGCACGTACACGGTCATCTCGCGCTCGAGCCCCGCCACCCGGAGCCGCGCGCGAGCCCGCCCCGGCCTCGCCGCGAAGCTCCCGACGTAGCCCGACTCCGCGACGGGCGGCGCGGGCGCGGCGGGCGCGGGGGCGACGACGGGCGAAGCGTCGGGCGCTCCACCCGCACGCGGGGCGCCGCCGTCGGATGCCAGCGAACGGCACGGCGTGTACCCGGCGCCCGCGTAGCAGTCGCCGTCGCGATCGCAGGTGCACCCGCGGTCGCCGGGCCAGCAGTTGCGCACGTGTCCCTCGGCGTTGCGCGGCGCGCCGTTGTCGTCGACGGTCACGGCCTCGCGGCAGGCGCGGACGTTCTGTGAGCCCCCGGCGCGCGCGAGCAGCAGCGCACCCGCCACCACTGCGCCGCCAGCGATCCATCGCCACGCCTTCGAGGTGCCCATCGGGTCTCCATACCCTGCGCGCCCCTGGTACGCAGCGCGGGTTGTGCTCACCCCTGCCCTGCCGCGCTGCCGACGGGGGACATGGATCAACACCTCTTCAGGTCCAGAGGTCGAGCGGCGGGTCGTGGACCACCGCGCGGAGGATGTCCGAGCGCGAGAGGAAGCCCGTCACGGCGCCCGCCTCGTCGACCACCGGCAAGCCCGGCAGCCCCGTCTCGATCAGCGCGCTCGCCACCCGTCGGATGTCCGTCTCGGGCGCGACGCCGGGCACCGGGGTCCACATCACGTCGGCCACCCGCCGCGCCAGGAACGCCGCCCACACCCGCACGTCGATGCCCGGCGCCGGCAGCCGGTCGGCGCGAAGCAGGTCGGCCCGGGTGAGCAGGCCCACCAGGGCGCCCCGCCCGTCGACCACCGGCGCCTGCCCGAAGCCCCGCGCCGCCAGGAGCCTCCAGGCGTCGAGCACCGAGAGCTCAGCCCGCACCGTCAGCGCCCCGTGGCTCATCAGCTCGGCCACGGTCGTCACCGGGTGCCGCGCCACGGGCGCCGCCGGGCTACGGGCGTAGGCCGCGAGGGCGTTGCGCAGCGGCGCGTCGGGCGCCCGGGGCGACGCCCGGTCGGGGCCCTCGCGAGCATCGGCGTCGGCTCCGAAGAGGGCGCCCTCCC
>CAIOSS010000424.1 GCA_903860995.1 uncultured delta proteobacterium
CCCCCCCCAAGGACGCGTTTCCAAGCCGACGCGATCGTTGGTAGCGTCCGCTGTTCGCTGAAGGGAGACGGTGCATTCGTCGATGGCAACCCGCAAACCCCTGCCGCGGAGGGCGCTCGCAGCGCTCGCCGCAGCGCTCGCCGCCTGCGCCCCGGAGTACGACACCACCCGCGTCCCGGCGCCGCAGGGCACCCTCGGCGAGGAGGTGTTCCAGGTGATGTGCGAGCGCGTGCACTGGGGCGAGTCGCCGCGCGACCTGGGCTTCGCGGTGGGCCGCCAGCCCTGCACCCGCGGCCTCCGCGCGACGGAGTCCGTCCCTGGCGTCGGGCCGCGCGCCACCGCCCTCGCCCGGATGCGCCCCGAGCTCGTCGCCGGCCTCGACCAGGCCATGCCCCGCACGCTCCACACCCCGCTCGACCGGCTCCTGCTCGACCTGCTCCCGCTCTACGGCCCCGACGGCTCGGGCCGACGCAGCGCCGACGGCGCCGCGTGGATCATCGACACCGCCGACGGCGGCACCGCGGTCGCCGAAGACCTCCTCCCGCAGACCACCCGCGCCGTCTCGCAGCAGCTCGCCGCCATGGCCACCGACGCCGCCGTGCTGCGCGCCCTCGGCCGGATGTCCCAGCGCCAGGGCTACCGGCCGCCCGAGAGCGCCATCGGCCTGCTGCGCCCCATCCTCGCGTACGAGCGGGTCAACGAGGTGCTCGACGCCACCCTCGGCCTCGTCCGCCAGGCCACGCCGACGCAGCCCGACGGCCCGGCGCACCCGCAGTTCAACCAGGCGCTGTCGGTGCTGCGCGGGGAGTTCCAGGCCGCGGGGCCCAGCACGGCGACGGTCACCGGCACCACCCTCGACGCCGCCACCGACCTCTTCCTCCGCGCCGACCCCTCCCTCGCCCGCGGCGAGCGCCCGGTGCTCATCGTGCGCCGCGACACGGCCGGCAACGCCCTCCCCACCGCCGGCGCGGCCGCCGGGCTCCCGACCCCGTTCCCCGCCTGGCGGGGACCGACCGTCCCGCGCGACGCCCACGGGCGCGCCACCGCCGCCGGGGCCTTCCCCTGGCGCTACGTCGACCTCAACGCCACCGTCCTCGCCGCGCTCACCCGCGAGCTCCCGGGCCTCTTCGGCGCGCCCTCCCACGCAGAGCTCCCGGCGCTGCAGCTCATGTCCGGGGTGCGCCCGCTGCTCGGGCCGCGCATGACCGCGACCCGCGACTACGGCGGCGCCGCCGGGCGCGTGGAGTACCAGCGCTTCACCGCCGCGGCCTCGCCCCTCGTCGACCTCGTGCACGCCACCGGCGCGGTGCTCACCCACCGCGACGTCGACCCGGTGCTCAACACCGCGCAGGCCCTGATGTCCCCCGAGCGCGAGGCCCTCACGGCCCGGCTCATCGGCGCGGTGCTCGCCATCGACGAGGCCTCCGACCGCGTGCCCGAGGCCCGCATGGACGCCCGCTCGGTGCTCTGGGACGACGTGCTCGACGTCGTGCGCCGCATCGCCGCCGAGCCCGGCCTGCTCGAGGACATCCTCAACGCCCTCGCCGACCTCCAGCGGCCGCTGCCCTCGACGGGGCTCTGGGAGCCCTCCTGCGCCGGCAGCGAGCCCGTGAAGAACCTCGCGCGCGCCTTCGCCAGCTACGCCCACAACCGCGACCGCGTCGAGCCCGCCTGGTCGGGCAACTGGAACGCCCACGTCCCGGGGAACCTCTCCCAGACCGTCGACCGCGCGCGCCCCGACACCCTCGACAACCGCTCGGTGCTCCAGCGCCTGATGCACCTCGTCGACGACCTCAACGGCGCGCGCCTCTGCAACAAGCCCGCGGCCTCCATCCGCCTCTACGCCTCCTTCCTCCCCAACGGCATCGGCGTGCCGGGCGCGGCGAGCAACATCCCCGCGTGCCAGCTCGTCGAGGTGCCCGACGCCGCGGCCTTCTACGTGCGCTCCATCGCGGGCAACGGGCGCGCGGTGCTCCCGCTGCAGATCCCCGGCATCCTCGGCACCATCACCAGCTTCGCCCGCACCGTCGGCATCAACCTCGACGGCACCCTCGACGGCCTCGTGCAGTCGCAGTCGGGCATCGCCGGGTTCACCTCGCAGCCCACGCCCTACGCCGTCGCGCGGCTCGTCTTCAACCCGCGCCCCAACGGCTTCCTCCAGAACCTCATGGACCCGCCGACGGTGCGCAACTCGGGCTCCACGGTGCCCACGCCCGCGCTCACCGACCCGCGCCTCGTGCGCAACGCCCACCCGGGGACCATCTTCGCCTGGGAGGCTTACTGCTTCTACGACTCCATCCGCCCCATCGCGACCGCCTTCGCGCGGCACGACCGCCTCAACGGCCGCCTCGACCCGGCCCTCGCGGCCGGCGCCGACGCCAACACCCTGCGGCCCAGCTACATCGACACCGCCAACGGCTCGCGGCTCTTCACCGAGCTGCTCTCGGCCCTGCACCGCCACTGGGCCACCAGCGCCGCGGGGGGGTACCAGTCCACGGTGCGCTGCGAGACCTGCCGCGAGGGCGCCAACTACTCGCAGATGGACGGGATCACCCGCTACGAGCCCGTCATCAAGGCCGCGCTCGACGGCGAGCTGCTGCCCGCCCTCTCGGCCGTCACCGCCGAGCTGCGCACCCTCGACGTCGGCGGCGGTCGCACGGGGCTCCAGGCGATCGCGTCGCTCACCCGGGCGCTCGTCGACGCCCGCGCGCGCGCCATGGACGGCTCTGCCGCCTTCGCCACGCCGTTGCGCTACCGCAACGGCACCACCGGGGCGCTCTGGTCGGACGGCACCACCCCCGCCGGCGGGGTCAACCTCTTCTACCTCTTCGCCGACGGCTTCAACGCCATGGACCCGCGCTTCGCCGCGGAGCCCCAGCGCCACGCCGAGTGGCTCGCCGCCCGCTCGGCCCTGGTCGACCAGTTTCTCGCCACCGAGGGGAGCGGCGCGTCGGCGCGCTTCCGCAACCGATCCATCCCCGGCTTGACCCGCGCGCTCGTCGGGTGGCTGCGCGGGCGCGTCGCCGCCCACCGCGCCGCGGGCGACCTCGACCCCTGGGCGCTGGGCCTCTCCGGGCGCCTCGAGACCGTCGTGCGCGACGCCCCCTTCGCCGCCGCGACGGACCTCTCCCTCGCCCTGCGCGACGACCCCGCGGCCCGCGTCGCCCTCGGCCGGCTGCTCACCCACATGATGAGCGACGCCGCCCCGAACGCCCGCAGCGCCTCTCCCCAGGCCACCACGCTCAGCGCCCTCGCCGACACCCTCCAGGTGCTGCGCGCCGACGCCGACGTCGACCCTCTGTTGCACAGCCTCGCCCCGGCGATGACCCCGCGCACGGGCCTCGTGCCGCAGGTGCTCCGCTTCTTCGACCGGGCCCGCGCGCTCGACCGCGACCGCGCCCTCATCAGCGTGCTGGGCCACGCCGTCGAGCGCCCCGCGACCGGCGACCCGCTCACCCCGGAGCCCCTCACGGTCATCGCCGACGCCATCGCGGACACCAACCGCGAGCGGCCCGGCGAGCACGGACCCATGTCCCCGCAGGACGTGTTCTACACCTTCCGGGAGGTGATCTCGTTCTTGACCGACAACAGCCGCGGGATGGAGCAGTTCTACGCCATCGTGCAGCGCCGCAGGCTGCCGCAGTGAGCGCCCGCCGCGCGGCCCTGCTGCTCGTCGCCCTCGCCGCCGCGCCCGCCACGGCCTCCGCCGGGGGCTTCTACCTCACCGACCGCGGGGTGCGCCCCCTCGGTCGCGGCGGCGCCTTCATCGCCGGCGCCGACGACCAGCACGCCATCTGGTACAACCCCGCGGGGCTGATGTCCGCCGGCAGCGGCCTGCTCCTCGACGCGTCGCTGGTCAACTTCGGCAACGCCTACACCCGCAGCGCCCTGCCCGACCGCTCGATGGACCCCGTCACCTTCGAGACCACCCGCGGCGAAGGCGCTGCGCTGCCCATCCCCACCCTCGTCGCGTCGCACAACTTCGGGCTGCGCAACTTCATGTTCGCCGCCGGGGCCTACGCCCCCTACGCCGCCATCACCTCGTACCCCGACACCCCCACGGCGTCGCAGCGCTACAGCCTCGTCACCCTCGACGGCTCGCTGCTCGTCGTCGCCGGCCTCTGGGCCGCGTGGCGGCCGCACCCGATGGTGCACATCGGCGCCGGGGTCTCGGCCCTCACCGGCACCTTCATCGCCCGGCAGGCCCTCTCGGCGTGCCCCGCCACCGTCACCTGCGCCCCCGAAGACCCGCAGTGGGACGCCATGGCGTCCATCAACGTCGGCCCCATCTTCGCGCCCACCGCCAACGTGGGCGTGCAGTTCATGCCGCACCGCATGATCGCCTTCGGGGCGTCGTACCAGCTCCCCTACAACATCGACGCGCCCGCGAAGCTCGGCGTGCGCCTGCCCTCCGCGTCCTACTACGACGGCGCCGAGGTGTCGGGCGACGCGGCGCGGGTGCAGTTTCGCCTCGCGCCCATCGCCCGCGTCGGGGTGGAGTTTCGCCCGCTGCCCAGCACCCGCGTCGAGCTCGCCGGGGTGTGGGAGGGCTGGAGCGTGCACGAGCGCATCGACATCGCGCCCGACAACATCGCCCTCACCAACGTGCGCGGCGTCGGCACCTACCAGGTGGGCGCCCTCTCGATGAACCGGCAGTTCCAGGACACCTGGTCACTGCGCCTCGGCGGCGAGCACCTCACCAACCTCGGGCGCGGCTTCGGGCTCCAGGCCCGCTTCGGCGTCTCCTATGAGACCAGCGCCACGGCCAACGCGTACACCAACGCCCTCACCCTCGACACCGACAAGTTCGTCGGCAGCCTCGGTGCCTCGCTGCACTACGGCCACTTCCGCTTCGACGCCGTGTTCGCGTACATGTTCGCCAGCTCGGTGGTCGTTGACCCCCGCACGGCCGCGCTATACCCCGTCGAGCCCTTCCGCTCCAACGGCCAGGGACCACGCATCGCCGTCAACGGCGGCACCTACGACTTCTCGGTCAACGTCGTCGGCCTCGGCGCCCGCTACCAGTTCTAGAAAGCACCCCAACACGATGCCCCTCACCGGCAAGCAGAACCAGTACCTCCGCAGCCTCGGTCACCACCTCGACGCCCTCGTGCAGATCGGCAAAAACGGGGTCACCGAGGCCGTCACCGCGGCGGTGCACCAGGCCCTGCTCGACCACGAGCTCATCAAGATCCGCATCCACGCCGAGGCGCCGTCCGACCGCTACGACACCGCCGACGCCCTCGCCGCCGAGCTCAAGGCAGAGGTCGCGCAGGTGCTCGGGCGCACCATCCTGCTGTACCGCCCGCACCCCTCGGAGCCCAAGATGAAGCTCCCGAAGGCCGACAAGAAGTAGTCGCGCAACCTCCCTGGCGATCCGCTACCGCGCGGAGGACAGCCTCGCGATGCTGGGACTCTTCGCCGCCATCATGGCCCTCTTCGCCCTCGTCGCCTGGGTCGGGTACCGGGTCTTCGGCCGGATGCAGCGCCGCAGGGTGCCTCCCCCCGCGCGCCTGCTCGAGCTCTCTCGCTTCGGTCTCCGCGTCTCCGACCAGCGGTGCCCCACCGCCCCGCAGGGCCCCTTCGTCGACCCCCACGGGCGCCCGCTCCTCCCGTGGACCCCGTGGCGCGACGTGGCCCGCTGCGAGGCCCGCGGCGCGTCGCTCGCCTTCGCGCTGCACACGCCCCCCGGGCGCCTCGATCTCTCCATGACGCCGTCGGGCGCCCGCGACGCCTCCGCGCTCGCCGCCGCCCTGTGGGCAGAGGCTCATCGCCCGATCGGCTGACGCCCGCGCGGCGTGATAGCGTCGCCGCACCCCCCCCATGGACCCAGCCGCCGAGTCCCAGCTCGCCGCCTTCCTGCAGAGCCTCATCGAGGGCCACGCCGCGGCGCCCCCCATCAAGCGACTGCGGCTGCGCATCCGCGAGCTCGGCGCCGGTCGGGCCGACGAGGTGCAGCAGTTTCGTCAGCTCCAGAAGGCCTGCCGCGAGCACGCCCCCTTCGCCGAGGCGCTGAAGGGAGCGGGCTTCGGCGACGTCGCCTCGCGCGACCCGCGGGTGCCCGACCCGAAGACCGGCGCGCTCGTGCAGGCCTTCAACCGCTTCATCGAAGCCCACTGGCGCGGCTGAGCCGCAGCTACAGACGTCTGTAGTTGCAGCTACAGACGTCTGTAGCTCAGTCGCGCTCGTGGCCCGCGGCGCGGGTCATCAGGTCGTGCACCGCGGCCCGCAGCGGCTTGTCCTGGTACAGCGCCAGGTACACCTGCTCGGTGATGGGCATCGAGACGCCCTCGCGCTGCGAGAGGTCCCACGCGCTCTTCGCGGTGCGCACGCCTTCGGCCACCTGGCGCATCTCGCCGAGGATGTGGGACAGCGGTCGCCCCCGGCCCAGCTCGAAGCCCACGTGCCGGTTGCGCGAGAGGTCGCCGGTGCAGGTGAGCACCAGGTCGCCCATGCCCGCGAGGCCCGCCAGCGTGAGGGCGTCGCCGCCCATCTTCATCGTCAGCCGCGCGATCTCCGCGAGGCCGCGGGTGATGAGCGCCGCCCGGGTGTTGTGCCCGAAGCCCAGCCCGTCGCTCGCGCCCGCCGCGATGGCCACGACGTTCTTGAGCGCGCCGCCCACCTCCACGCCCACCACGTCGTCGCTCAGGTAGACCCGGAAGCGGTCGTCGGTCCAGAAGACCTCCTGCACCACCCGGGCGAGCGCGAGGTCGCGCGCCGCGGCCACCACCACCGTCGGCAGCCCCGCGGCCACCTCGCGCGCGAACGACGGCCCCGACAGCGCCACGAAGCTCTGCTTCGACCACGGCACCTCCGCGGCGATCATCTCGTGCACGAACTCCAGCGAGTCCTGCTCGATGCCCTTCGTCGCGCTCACCACCGGCACGCCGACGGGGATGTGCCCCGAGGCCGCGCGCAGCACCTCCCGCAGCCCGTGCGTGGGCACCGCCACCAGCAGCATCTCCGCGCCCTCAAGCGCCTCGTCGAGGGCCGCCGTCGCCCGCAGCGAGTCGGAGAAGAAAGCCCCCGGGAGGAAGGTGGCGTTCTCCCGCGACGCCTGGATGGCCGCCGCGAGCTCGGGCCGCCGACCCCACAGGGCCACCGCGTGGCCGTTGTCCGAGAGCACCTTCGCCAGGGCGCTGCCCCAGCTGCCCGATCCGAGCACCGCGATCTTCATGCGTGCGCCTCCGTGCGCCCCCGCACGGTACCACCCACCACCGAAGGCAGACCGGCTTCTACAACGGCTCGTTGTCGCTGCGGCGCGCCATCACCCGCAGCCCGTTGCCGGGGTCGGCCACCAGCAGCGCCCACGGCTCGCTCGGCGAGGTGGGCTCCACCGGGAACATCCGCAGGTTGCCCGCGCCGTCGCCGCTCAGGGGGAGCGTTCCGCCGAAGGCCCCGCTGCGGGCGTTGATGATGGTGACCAGGGTCTGCCGCCCGACGGTGCCCACCGCGAGGTCGGGCACGTTGTCGCCGTCGAGGTCACCCGCGAGCGCCACCGGCCACCCGAAGGCCGTGCCCCGCTCGCGCGTCGGCGCCGAGACCGTGAGCATCGGCGTGCCGTTGGCGCCCGAGAGCACGATCACCGAGGCTGGCACGTCGTGCTGGTCGGTGCCCACGACGACGTCGGCGCGGTCGTCGCCGTTGACGTCGACGCCGAGCGCGAGGCTCTGCGCGGCGCGGCCCACCCGGCGGCACGAGGGCTCGGGCCACACGGGCGCGCCGCTGGCGCCGGAGTACAGCTGCACGCACCGCCGCGGGTCGCCGCCGCCGACGGCGTTGCCCGTCGGGCCGATGCCCATGACCACGTCCGGGACCGAGTCGCCCGTGGCGTCGGGGCCCACCGCGAGCCCAAGCTCGACGGGCTGGCCGATGCGCCCCAGCGGGCTGGCGCCGCTCACCGACCAGACCACCCGCTGCCGGCGGAGGCTCACCGCGCGCACCTGCGACGGCGCGCCCGGCCCGTCGGGCTCGGTGTACACGATCGCCACCACGTCGGCCTCGGCGCCGCGCACCGCGAAGCCGCCGCCGAGCGCGATGCCCCGCGCGCCCGGCACCGGGATGGTGCGCCAGACCCGCAGCGAGCGGGCGTCGATCACCACGATGCCCGTCGCGTTGGCGGTGGTGGCCACGACGTCGTCGGTGCCGTCTCCCGTCACGTCGGGCACCACCCCGAGGTCGAAGCCCTCGCAGGCCACGACGCCTCGGAACGACCCCAGCGTCGGCCCGCCGTTGAGGGGATGGATGACCACCGTGGGCCCCGCCTCGCCGCCGGGCAGGCAGCTCACCACGATGCGCTGCGCCGTCGACGGACCGCTCACGGCGGCGTGGCGCGCGAAGTCGGAGAGCGCGTCGGAGCCCGCGAGGCCGGCGCCAGGACCGAAGACCCGGAGCTGTTCGAGGTTGGACGCGGTGGGGGCCCCCGGGGCCGTCGCGGCGGCGGGCACGTCCGCGCGGTCGGCGGGCGAGCGCGGCGGATCGCCGTGGGGCGGAGGGACGTGCGGGGGCGTCGGGTCGGGGCCCGGCCGGAGCGCCAGGGCGATGCCGCCCAGCAGCGCGACGGCGCCGATGGCCGCGCCGATGAGGGCCCCAGGGGAGCGTCCGCCGCCCGGCGTGGGCGGCGCCTCGGGGCTCAGCCGATCGCCGCTGGTGCGCTCTCCCGGCGGGGCGGGCGGCGGGTGCAGGTCGAGGTCGAAGCTGGTCGCGAGCGGCGGCAGAGACGGGAGCGGCGACTCCCGGGGCGGACGCGGGCTCTCGTTGGCGAGGCCGACCTGGCGCTCGTTGGAGCCGCTGGCGCCGTTCTCGCGGCGAATCGCGACGGAGCTCCGCGAGCTGCCCTCTTCGCGCCCCTTGGTGGCGTCTA
>CAIOSS010000425.1 GCA_903860995.1 uncultured delta proteobacterium
CCCCGGCGGCGGCCCCCAGCAACCTCGCCCGGCCGGTGACGCCGACGCCCGCTGCGTCGCTCAAGCCCGCCGCTCCGCCTGCCGCTCCGGCGGCGTCGGCCCGCCCCGCGCGCGTCTCTGCCGACGACCTGCTCGGCGACCTCAACGACGCCGCCCCGCGCATCTCCGCCCGCCCCGCGCCTCCGGCCGAGCCGGGCGCCCCCACGCCCGTCATCCCGATGCAGGCCTCCGACATTGCCCGCTCGGTGTCCGACCAGATCGCCGCGCGCACGGCCTCGCTGGGCCTCACCCCGGCGCAGATCGAGGCCGTCACCGCCCTCACCCGCGACGTCGTCGAGCGCGTGGTCTGGGAGGTCGTCCCGGTGCTCGCCGAGACGATGATCCGCGAAGAGCTCAAGCGCCTCACCGCCCCGTAGTTTTCCCCCGACATCCGCTCGCGCGCCGAAGGCGTTGCGACCCGCGCGCCCCCACAGTAGGAAGCTCAGACCTTCCCAGACCGTGAGGAGCATCCCGGATGTCGACCAGCGATTTCACCCGCCCCTACGACCCCAACGAAGTCGAGCCCCGGTGGCGCGAGCGCGAGCTCGGGTCGACGTGGTTCCACGCGGTGGACGGCGTCGATAACGCGAAGACCTTCACCATCGCCATCCCGCCGCCCAACGTGACGGGCTCGCTGCACATGGGCCACGCCCTCATGCTGACCATCCAGGACAGCATCACCCGCCACGCGCGCATGACGGGGCAGAACACCCTCTGGCTGCCGGGCATCGACCATGCGGGAATCGCCACGCAGATCGTCGTGGAGCGTGAGCTCAAGCGCGAGGGCAGCGACCGCCACACGCTCGGGCGGGAGAAGTTCATCGAGCGGGTGTGGGAATGGAAGGGCCGCTCCGGGGGGCGCATCTTCGAGCAGGTGAAGGTGATGGGCTCGTCGGTCGACTGGACCCGCGAGAAGTTCACCATGGACCCGGACATGTCCCGGGCGGTTCGTGAAGCGTTTGTGAGGCTTTACGACGAGGGGCTCATCTATCGGGCCAACCGCCTCGTGAACTGGTCGATCAAGGCCCAGACGGTCATCTCGGACCTCGAGGTCGACCGCGAGGAGCCGGACGCAACCCGTCCCAACGCCGAGCTTTTCTCCTTCGCGTACCCGCTCGAAGACGGCTCCGGTGAGATCGTCGTGGCGACCACCCGCCCGGAGACGATGGTGGGCGACACGGCCATCGCGGTGCACCCCGACGACCCGCGCTACCAGCACCTCATCGGCCGGCGGGTGAAGCACCCCTTCGTCGACCGCAGCTTCGCCATCATCGCCGACGGCCTGCTCGCCGACCCTGGCAAGGGCACCGGCGCCGTGAAGGTGACCCCCGCCCACGACTTCAACGACTACGAGTGCGGGCGTCGCAACAACCTCGCGATGATCAACATCCTCAACCTCGACGGCACCCTCAACGCCGAGGCGGGTCCCTTCGCCGGGCTCGACCGCTTCGTCGCGCGCGAGGCCGTGAAGGCCGCGCTCATCGAGCGGGGCCTCGACCGCGGATCGACGCCGCACTCCATCCCCTACGCCCGCTGCCAGCGCACGCAGGACATCCTCGAACCCCTGCTCCTACCGCAGTGGTACGTGCGCATGGCGCCGCTGGCCGCCCCGGCGGTGCAGGCCGTCGAGGAGGGTCGCACCACATTCACCCCCGAGGAGTGGACCAAGACCTTCATGCACTGGATGACCAACATCCAGGATTGGTGCATCTCCCGGCAGCTCTGGTGGGGCCACCAGGTGCCGGCCTGGTACTGCGGCGACTGCGGCGCGACGGTGGTCTCCCGCGAAGACCCGACGACGTGCACGGGCTGCGGCGGGGCCAACCTCGCGCGCGACCCCGACGTGCTCGACACGTGGTTCAGCTCGGCGCTCTGGCCCTTCGCGACGCTGGGCTGGCCCGACCAGACCGCCGCCCTCAAGACCTTCTACCCGACGTCGGTCATGGAGACCGGCTTCGACATCATCTTCTTCTGGGTCGCCCGCATGCTCATGATGGGCCTGCACTTCCTTGGCGATGTGCCCTTCCGACGGGTGCTGCTGCACGGGATGGTCTGCGACGAGACCGGCTCGAAGATGTCCAAGGTGAAGGGCAACGTCATCGACCCGCTCGACCTCGTGAACGGCGCCACGCTCCAGGACATCATCGCCCACGCCTCGGGGAGCGCGCCCTTCCAGGAGGGCCTGCAGAAGTTCCGCAAGGCCTACCCCAGCGTCTCGACCATGAAGGACGGCTTCCCCGCCTTCGGCGCCGACGCCGTGCGCTTCTACCTCGCGAGCCACCCCCCGCAGTCGCGCAAGATCAACCTCAACCTCGCCCGCCTCCAGGGGTACCGGGACTTCTGCAACAAGGTGTGGAACGCCACGCGCTTCGCGCTCACCCACATCGCCGACGTCGCGCCGCGCCCCACGGGGCCCTTCCCCGTGCCCGCCTCGGACGCCGAGCGCTGGATCCTCTCGCGCCTCGCCCACGCCGTCAGCGCCGTGAACCAGGGCGTGAAGGACTTCCGCCTCGATGAGGCGACCGCGGCCGTGTACCAGTTCTTCTGGTACGAGCTCTGCGATTGGTTCCTGGAGCTCTGCAAGCCCGTGCTGAAGGGCGACGACGAGGCCACGCGCGCCTCGTACAAGCTCACCCTCGCCCACTGCCTTGAGACCGTGCACCGGCTGCTGCATCCCTTCATGCCGCACCTCACGGCCGAGTGCTGGTCACACCTCCCCGCGAACGTCCGCCGGCGCCGCGCCGACGGCGGCCTCCCCGAGGTGCTCGCGCTGGCCCCCTTCCCCGATGGCGGCGACGCCGCCCATGACCCCGAGGCCGAGCGTCGCATCGCCGCCCTCCAGGGCACCGTCGAGAACGTCCGCCGCATCTGCGCCGAGCTCGGCATCAAGCCCGGCTCGGCCATCACCGTCACGCTGCGCACCGCCGACCCCGACACCCGCGCGGTGCTCGTCACCTACGAGGCGCAGGTGCGCCTGCTGACGCGCGCCGCGGAGGTGGTGCACGCGTCACCCGCCGCGGAGCGGCCGCGCGGCGTGGGCTACGGCGTCTCGCACGGCGTCGAGGTGCTCATCCCTCTCGCCGGACACATCGACCCGGCGAAGGAGAAGGGTCGCCTGGAGAAGGACATCGAGAAGTCCCAGAAGGAGGCCGCCGGGCTCCAGGGACGCCTCAAGAACCCCGACTACGTGGGCCGCGCGCCCGCCGACGTCGTGGCCAAGGACCGCGAGCGCCTCACCGAGCTCGCCGACAAGGTCGACCGCCTCCGCGCCGCCATCGCCGTCGTCGGCGAGATTACCGAATGAGGTAATCCCCGCCTTCCCTCCCCTGCACGTTCTTTGACCACCCCCCGGGAGCTCTGCGAACCCTTCGGTTCGATGACGCCCCAGAACCCGGTCGTGGACTACACCCGCATCAGCGACGACGCTGCGATCCTCTGCCGGCGCCGGGATTTCCCGCGCGCGGTGAACATCCTCCAGCGCCGCGACCCCGACCGCCGCCGCTGGCGGCAGGCCTTCCGCTCGCTCGCCGTCGCGGGCGACCGCGGCCTCGAGGGCACCCGCCGGCGGTGGTTCGAGGGCGCCATCCAGGAGCTGGTGCTCGGCGTGCCCGACCGGGGGCTTCGCACCGAGCTGGCCCTCGACGCCGTCGAGTACGACACCACCTGGGACCTCGCCGAGGCCCTCCCCTGCTGGAGCGCCCGCGACCTGTGGAGCCTCGCCGACTCCGTGCAGCTCCCGATGTCGTACCTCGCGCAGGTCACCACGCTGCCTCGCTCGATCCGCGAGAGCATCCACACCGCGAGGGTGGTCGTGGACTGCCGCCGCACCGCCGAGGCCCACCGCGCGCTCGCCCTGGAGCTCTCGCAGGGCCTCTCCCCCACCGCGATGATCGACGAGGTTCGCGGCTGCGCCGACGAGGCCACCCTCGCGACCCTCGGCGGCGTGCGCTCCCAGCAGGACGCCGCCCGCCGCTGGCGCGAGCTCGCCCACCGGCTGCTCGCGCCCACCGGCTGAACTGCGCTGCGCAGCGATGCGGGCTACAGTCGCGGTATGTCCACGCGTGCGCCCATCGCCCTCCTCGTCACCTTCGCGGCCCTCGCGGGCTGCGGCCCGAATTACCGGTACGTGTATGACGGCGAGAGCGCGTTCGAGCGCTGCTACGGGCTCGACTACGACACCACGGCCGCCGATGGAGCGCGTGTGTCGTGCTGGAGCACCTGGCTCCAGTCCTACAGCTACGGCGCCAACCCCGACCGGGTGGACTTCGCCCGCAACCGCCTCGCCGCGCTCGGCGCCGGCGATCGTCGCGACGCCGCGGCCCCATCGTCCGGCGCCAACACCGCGTCGCTCAACCCCAGCGCCGTCCCCGGGGCGGCGGCGCCTGCGAGCGCCCCCACCGCCGCGCTGACGGTCGGCGGCGAGCGCCCCTCCGTCCGCCCCGACGCCCCGGCCAACGGCACCCCCGCGCCCAGCCCCTGGAGCGGTCGCATCTCGACGGGCGGCAACCCGGTCAACGCGCCGCCGCCCACGCAGCACGACGACACCGGCGCCGAGCCGCCAGGCGCGAGCTGCGCGCACGACTGCCGCGCGGCGTGGAGCGCCGCCGCCGCGCGCTGCCCACGCCAGGACGCGGCCTGCGTCGCGCGGAGCGACGAGGCCTACCGGGAGTGCATGCGGGGATGCTTCTGAGGAGGGGAGAGGCGGGGGCGGGCGATCAGCTGCCGCGCAGCTGATCGAAGAGGTCGATGTCGAGGTAGGGGAGCGTGACGGTCGCGTGGCTGACGAGCACCTTGTGCTCGTCGAGCAGGCGCCCGAGGCCGACGCCGTCGACCAGGGTCACGGGCGCGGCGCCGTCCTGCGAGGCCTCGTCGCGGGCGCCGGAGAGCACCTGACCGGTAGTGAGCAGCCAGCCGGCGCGGGCGTTGTTGTAGTGGTGGAGCGAGCCGCGGAGCTCGATCACGCGCTCGCGGCCGACCTCACCGCCGCGGCGAAGGACGATCGCGACGGGGACCTCCTCGGGGCCGCGCCGGGCAATGCCGCAGAGGTGGGCCTCGACCTGCGAGACCCCCGGGCGGCGGGTGGAGCGCAGCGACGAGATGCCCATGCGCTCCAGGAGCAGCGCCGCGGCCTCGACGAAGGAGGCCTGCGGGAGCTCGTTGATGCGCCGCACGACGTACCGGCGCGAGGCGTCGCGCAGGCGCTCGAGTGCCGCGAGGGCCTCGGCCTCGGCCCGCACCAGGTCGGGCGGG
>CAIOSS010000426.1 GCA_903860995.1 uncultured delta proteobacterium
CCTCTGCGACGAGTGCTACCGCTTCCGCGTCGACGGGCGCCCGACCTGCGCGCGCTGCGCCTACGAGTGGTCCACCCGGTCGGCGCGGCGGGCGTCGCTGGCGGTCTCCTTCGTGGGCATCTGCGCCGGGGTGCTGGTCTTCGCCGAGCGCCGCTACGACGTGTGGTCGCGCTCGCCCGTCGAGGTGGTGCTCGGGGGCGTCGCGGCGGCGGGCATCGCGACGGCGATCGCCCTCTCGGGCCGCGGCGCGCAGGTCACCGTGGAGAACCGCGACCCCGAGGAGCCCGTCGCCGAGGCCCTCCCCCAGCGCGGGGCGTCGGGTTACCGGGTCAGCGCCCGACGGCTCCTCCTGGCCGCCGCGCCGCGCCTCTCCGGGCGCTCCACCGCCCTGGTGCTGCTGGCATGCCTCGCGGCCTCGGCGGTGCTGCTCCCCGCGTCGGTGCACCTCCCGCGCTGGGTCGAGGTCGAGCTGGTGCTCGCGCTCTGGTGGGTCATCGTCGCGGGCGCCCTCACCACCCTGCTCTACCGGGGCTTTCGCCTGCGCGACGACGTCGTGTACTTCACCCCGTGGGACCGACCCGCCGCGGTGAAGGGCGAAGCCTCCGCCGCCCCAGCGGGGAAGACCGGCTGCGCCGGGTGGGCCGACGGCCTCTCCGGGTGCGGCGGCGACGGCGAGGGGCTCCTCGTGATGCTCGCCCTGGCGGTGGTGCTGGGCCTGGCGCTGGGCGCCGCGTGGGTGCTGGTCGAGCTCGCCCTGCCGCTGGTGTTCTTCCTGATGTACTGGCTCTTCATGCGCGCCATCGGGCGCGTGGCCAACGACCGCCACGGCTGCGAAGGCTCGCTCGCCCGCGCGCTCGGGTGGGGCCTCGGCTGGGCGACGCTCTACGTGCTCCCGGTGGCGCTCGCCACGTGGGCCCTCCACGCCCTGCGGCGCTGAGCGCTACGCCGGCAGCGCCCGATCGAGGGCCCCGCCCAGGGGCTCGCGCCGCCGCCGCACCCTCGGCAGTCCCACCTTCGGAAGCTGCTCGAGGAACACCCGGTGGAGCCTGGGGTTGAGCTTGTGCGCCTCGATCTGCGCGGCGACCCTGGCGCGTCTCACCCCCACGGCGTAGGGGGCGCTATCGTGGCGCGGATGACCACGCCCGAACGTCCCGACATGGTGGGCTGGTACGACCCGGCGCAGCTGGTTCGCACGGGCCTGCAGACCGTGCTCACGGAGGTCTTCGCGACGCGCGCGGACTTCCGCCTGCTGCTGGCCCTGGGGGAGGCGCAGGAGCCTCGCTCCTTCGCCGACCGCGAGGCCTTCTGGCTGGACTACGTGTCCGACACGGGCGACGGCTGGCGGCCGACGACGGCGGTGCTCCACGCGCTGGCGCGGCCCTCCATCGAGGTCGCCGGGGAGACGCTCCCCCGCGGCGACCTGCTGCTCATGGGCGGCGACCAGGTGTACCCCGCCGGGAGCGTGGCGCTCTACGAGTCGCGGCTCATCGCGCCGCTGCGGGGGGTGTCCCCGGCGGAGCCCCCGACGCCGCGGCCGTTGCTGCTGGCGATCCCGGGCAACCACGACTGGTACGACGGGCTCGTGGGCTTCGTGAACACCTTCGCGCAGAAGGGCACGCTCGGGATGTGGGCGACCTTCCAGACGCGGAGCTACCACTGCCTGCGGCTGCCGCACCGGCACTGGCTCGTCGCGGCGGACGTGCAGCTCCAGTGCGACCTCGACGTGCCGCAGCGCCGGTGGTTCGAGAGCGCCCTCAAGGACCTCCGCGAGGGCGACCACGTCATCGTGGCGCTGGCCGAGCCCACGTGGGTCTTCCGCCAGCAGTACGCCAAGGACCACGGCCCGCAGCTGCGCTCCCTGGTGCGCTACATCACCGAGGAGAAGCGCGCCCGGGTGGTGCTCTGGCTCGCCGGCGACCTGCACCACTACCGCCGGATGGAGCGCACCGACGAGGGCGCCGACCGCGGGGCGCAGTACGTGACCTCCGGCGGCGGCGGGGCCTTCCTGCACCCGACGCACACCCCCTCGCTGCGCCGGCTGGAGCGCGGGCGCACGGGCGAGACCCGGCGCTTCCGCGTGGCGACGGAGTACCCCTCGCGGCGGGTGTCGCTCGCGCTCGCGCACCGCAACCTGGCCTTCCCCCTGCTCAACCTCCGCTTCGGCTTCGCGACCGCGGCGCTCTACACCCTGCTCTCCTGGCTGCTGCCGCAGCCCGACCTCGGGGCCATCGACCGGGGCGTCGGCGCGGCCCTCCGGCGGGGCCTGGTGCAGGTCGCCGAGCAGCCGAGCGCCATCTCCCTGGTGGTGCTGCTGCTCGTCGCGGTGGTGTACTTCACCGACTCCAACCGGCCGCTGTACCGGGTCGGCGCGGGGCTGGTGCACGGGGTCGCGCACCTGATGGCGGCCCTCGGGGCCACCGCTGCGGGGCTCGGGTGCGCCCGCGCCCTCGGGGTGCAGCACGACGTGGTGGCGCGGCGCGCGGTGATGATCGCCGCGAGCGCCGTGCTCGGGTACGGCCTCGGCGGGGCCATCATGGGGCTGTACCTCTTCGTGAGCGTGCGGGTGTTCCACCGGCACGGCAACGAGGCCTTCTCGTCGCTGCGCGAGGAGGGCTGGAAGAACTTCCTCCGGCTGCGCGTCGACGCGTCGGGCATCTCGCTCTGGGCCCTCGGCCTCGACCGCATGCCCGAGCGCTGGAGCGACGGCCCGTGGCCCCTCCCGCAGGACACCGACCCCGCCGCGACCCCGCGGGTGATCGACACCGCGCACATCGCCGCGCCCGCCGCGGACCCCTGACCCGCCGGGTCGGGCGATGGGCGTCGTGGCAGACCTGCGAAGGTGATTCACAGCACCCGAAGCCCGGAGGCACTTGAGGGTGGACGGGGCAGTCCCGCGCCGGGCCGTCGTCGCCGCGGCGGGTCGAACACCATGTCTTCAACGGCCTTCGGGCTCTACACGGCGAACAGCACCGTGTACCTGCGCATGGAGAAGGTCTGCTCACTGCCGCTGCGCGAGCGCGTCGAGTGCACGATCACCTACCACCTCTGATCGCGCGCGCTCAGTCTTTGGGGCGAACACCCCGCAGCCGAAGCGCTGCCGACCCCCCACGCCGAGCGACTGCACCCGCCGGGAGTCGTGCTCGGACAGCCCCCGCAGGACCACCGGGTACCCCGCGATCGCCTGCTGACGGATGCGCAGCACGCGCCGCCCGTCGTCCACCGCCGCGGTCGGCACCTCCGCCGCCGCGCGCACCCCGAGGGCCGTCAGCTGCTGGGCGAGCGCCGCCTCGAAGTCCGCCCGGGCCTCGACCCCGTTGCGCAGCACCACCATCCGCGCGACGAGCGTGGGCGCCGGCTCGATGGGCAGCGCCCAGGCCTCGCCGACGGCCACCCGGGCGTCGTCGAGACGCAGCGTCGCCCCCGCGAGGGGCAGCACCTGCGCCGCCTGCGCCGGGTCGACCCGCAGCCGCAGCACCCCGCCGCCGTCGGGCGAGGCTTCGATGGGGTGCACCGCGAGCCACGCCGCGCCGTGAAGGTCGCCCAGCGTGCGGCACAGCGCCGCGAAGAGGGCGTAGCCGTGCTCGGCGGGCACGCGGTCGCCCGTCAGGGTGAAGGCCAGGTCGACCCGCGCGGGGGTCTCGATCCATGGGACCGTGGGAGGTTCATTCATCGCTTCCGGGCGACTCTACGGACGTCGATGAGCGCTATCCGGCCCGGTGCATCGTCGTGGATAGACGGCACTGAGCCAGCGTTCAGCGCCGCGTTCGCTGCCGCGAGGGCGCCCTCCGCCACGTCGCGCACCGCCGCGGCGAGGCCGGGGTCCATCGCCAGCACGTGGCCGCCGAGGCTCGCCACGAAGCGCGCCAGCACGAGGTGCCCGGCGACCTCCCCCTCCACCCGCACGCGGTCGCCGCGCACGCTCTTGGTGAAGGTCACCATGCTCGGGAGGTTGTCCTCGATCCAGCGCTCGGCGCGCCGCACCTCGAACCAGAACGGCACCCGCACCGCGCCCCGGTAGCCGTTCACCCCGCCGCGCAGGAAGTCCTCCACCTCCGCCCGTGGCGTCTCGCGGAACACCAGCGCCGGGCGCGCCGCACTGTCCTGGATGCGGTCGATGCGAAACACCTTGAGCGCCGCGCTGCGGTGGCACCACGCGATCACCCGCGCCGTGCCCGCGTGCTCGACCAGCTGCGGCGAGACGTCGCGCCAGCTCAGGTCGCCGCTGCTCTGGCTGTGGTACTTGATCGCGAGGCACTGCCGCCGGCGCACCGACTCCAGCAGCGCGCGCGCGTGCCGGTCGACCTCGTCGGGCATCGTCGCGGGGACGATGGCGTCCACGGCCTTCTCGCTCCAGCCTCCCCCGGCGAGCAGCTCGCGCACGAAGCGCTCCCGCCCCGGGGCCCGCGGGGCGCTCAGGATCAGCGCGTAGAACTCCGGCAGCATCGCCTTGCGGATGCGCACGCTGCCCGCGAGCCAGGCCTCGTCGAGGCGCCACTGCACCTGCGGCCCCCGCCGCTCGGACCGCAGCGGCACCTGCGCGTCGCAGAGCGAGCGCAGCACCGCGCGGGTCGCGTCGGTGGTCAGCCCCAGCGCGCGCGCCAGCTCGGCCTGCACCCACACCGATCGCTCCAGGAAGAGTCCCATGGCCCTCATGGCCGAGTCCGATGCGCCCCGTCTCCCCATATCCCCGTCACTCCCCCGTCGATGTGTCCCGCGGTGTATCGGGCCGCGACGTTGGCACCATCGCGGCGCCCGCGGCAACGGTCCTCGCGCGCCGTCGCCGGGAGCGGCGCGCTCGAGCGGGGCCGTTAGGCTCCCGTTAGGGTGCGCCCGATACGGTGCGCCCCACTCATGCACCGCCTGGCGCCCGTCGCCCTCGCCACCGTCCTCGGCTGCGCGACCTCCCCCTACGACCACGCCTGGATCGCCCGCGACCTCGCGCGCCGCACCGGCGCCGCTGCCGGCCCGCAGCGCCCCGCCGACGCGCCGTCGGTCCCCCGCGGGGTCAGCCTCGACGACGGGCTCACCGCCGCCGAGGCCGTCGCGCTCGCCCTCTGGAACAGCCCCCGCTTCCACGCCGACCTCGCCCAGCTTGGCTTCTCCCGCGCCGACCTCGAGGAGGCCGGGCAGCTGCCCAACCCCCTGCTCACGCTGATGCTCCCGGTGGCCTCGCACCCGCTGTCGTTTCGCGTGCAGGCGCCGCTCGAAGCACTCTGGCAGCGCGGTCGGCGCGTCGCCGCCGCGCAGCGCGACGTCGAGCGCGTGGCCCGCAGCCTCGTGCAGACGGGCCTCGACCTCGCCCGCGACGTGCGCCTCGCCCACGCCGACGCCGTGCTCGCCGGGGAGCGCCAGCGCGTGCGCGCCGAGGCCGCCGCGACCCTCGACGCCATCATCGAGATCACCCGCCTCCGCGCGGCCGCCGGGGACGTGGGCGACGCCGAGCTCGAGTCCGCGCGCGCCGAGGCCCTCACCGCCCGCGACGCCGCCCTCCGCGCCGAGGCCGACCAGCAGCTCGCCCTCGTCACCCTCCGCGCCCTCGTGGGCTTCGCGGCCGACCCGCGTCCCCTCCGCGCCGTCGCCGACGCGGCCGCCGACCCACGCCCCGACGCGCCCGCCGAGCCCGTCGCCGACACGGTCCGCTTCGCGCTCTCCGCGCGCCCCGACCTCCACGCCGCAGGCCTCGCCGTCGAGGCCGCCGCCGCCCGCGCGGGCTGGGAGCGCACCCGGATCATCTCCTTCACCGCCGCCCTCGACGCCGTGACCCTCAACCCCATCGACGGCCTCGCCCTCGGGCCCGGGCTCATCGCCCCGCTCCCGATCTTCAACCAGAACCAGGGCGCCATCGGCCGCGCCGAGGCTGAGATCGAGCAGACCTCCTGGCGCGCCGTCGCGCTGCGCCAGCAGGTGGTCGCGGAGGTCACGCAGGCCCACGGGCAGCTCGCCCAGGCGCGCGCGTCGCTCGCCCGCTGGCGCGCCGAGGTGTCGCCCTCCCTCGACCGCTCGGTCGGCCACGCCAACGAACAATTCACCGCCGGCGAGGCGTCCTACCTCGTCGTGCTCGACGCCACCCGACGCGCGATCGACGGCCGCCTCCGGGTCGTCGAGCTCGAAGCCGACGTCCGCCGCGCGCTCGCCCAACGCGACCGCAGCGCCGGAGGAACACCCCGATGAAGCCACCGCCCACCCCCGCCGCCGCGCTCGTCCTCCTGCTCACGGCGGCCTGCCAGCGCGCCCCGGCCCCCGCCGCGCACGCCTCCCACCCTGCCACCGTCGCCCACGCCGTGAAGGAGTCCGAGCTCACCACGGTGACCCTCACCCCGCGCGCCGTGGAGCGCCTCGGCGTCACCACCGCCCCGGTGCTCCGCCACGCCGGCGCCCAGGTGCGCGTCTTCGCCGGCGACGTGAGCGTCCCGCCGGGCCGCGCGCTCACCCTCGCCGCCCCCCTCGCGGGCACCGTCCACGCCCCCGCCCAGGGCCTCCCCCGCCCCGGGACCACCGTCGCCCAAGGGTCCCTCCTCCTGTGGCTCACCCCCTTCGCGCCCGCCGACCGCGACGTCCGCGCGCAGAGCGTCCGCACCCTCGACGCCGCCCGCGCCCGCCTCGCCGCGAGCGCCCAGCGCGCCGCCCGCACGGAGCTCCTCGCCCGCCAGC
>CAIOSS010000427.1 GCA_903860995.1 uncultured delta proteobacterium
GCCTCCGCCGCGTACCACTGGCCCGCGTCCACGCAGGGGAGCAGCTCGCGCACGAGGGCGTCGAAGCGGCACATCCCCTGGGCCCGCTGGAGCACCTCGGACATCGCGTCGGCCTGCTGCACGATCGCCTCGGTCACCCGCCGCACCATCGCCGCCCGCGCCGACACCGCCTCGCGCCCCCAGGACTGCTGCGCCGCCGCCGCCGCCCGAAGCAGCGCCCGCGCCTCGTCGGGGCTGTGCGTCGGCACCTCGGCGAGGGCCTCGCCGGTGCAGAGGTCGGCCACGACGAGCTCGTCGGCGCGCGGGCCCGGCGGCCGGCTGCTGGGGTGGTGCGTCGACGAATCCGTGGACATCTCCATAGGGCCCTGTCGATGCCCTGCGAGCGGCCCCGCGGTCAACCCGTCCCGCGCGCGGTTGCGCCGGTCGCGCCGTCCGTGGGAGACCCCCGTTGCGCCATGGAAGACACCCCCGCCCCGAAGCCCGCCTCCGCCTCCCGCACGGTGATGACCTTCCTGGTGTTCCCCGAGCACGCCAACGCGCTCGGCAAGGCCTTCGGCGGCCAGATCATGGCGTGGACGGACATGTGCGGCGGCATCTGCTCCATGCGCCACTCCGCGGGCACCACGGTCACCGCCGCGCTCGACGACCTCCAGTTCGAGCGCCCCATCCTCATCGGCGACATGGTCACCCTCGAGGGCCGGGTCAACGCGACCTTCCGCTCGTCCATGGAGGTGGAGGTCACGGTGCACGGCGAGAACCCCGCGACCGGCGCCCGCTGGCGCTGCGTCGAGGCACGGCTCACCTTCGTGGCCATCGACGACAAGGGCCGCGCCCGGCTCGTCCCGCCGCTGCTCCCCGAGAGCGACGACGACCGGGAGCGCATCGCGGCCGCGACCGCCCGCCGCGACGAGCGCCTCGCCCGCCGCAAGCCGCGCTGAACCTTCAGTCCTTCGGGCCGGGGATGACGTAGCGCTCGACGGAGAAGACCCGCTGCGCCTCGGCGACCGCCTCGTCGAGGGTCGACACCTCGCGCCGGAGGGTGACCTCGTACCAGACGTCGAGCACGGCGCCGTCGCTGACCGAGCAGATGTCCCGCGGCTTCGCGTCGACCTCCTCGTAGCCGTCGCGCTTGAGGCCCTCGGCGCGCCCGCGCACGATGTCGAGAATGCTCTTCGGGTCCATCTTCGGGACGTCGCTGCGCTGGGCGTGCAGCACGACCGTGACAGCGGGCGCCCCCCCGCCGGCGACCTGCACCCGGGCCTCCATGAGGTGGAGGTTCTGCCGCTCGGCGAGGTGCACCTCGTTGCCGCGCACCCGAAAAACTTCGAGCCCCGTGGCGACGAGCGCCCGCTTGAGCTCCTTCACGTCGATCGGGGCGTGCGACCGCTGCTCCTTGTCCACGACACCGACTCTACATCACGCGTCGCCCGGCCGTGCATCCTTCCGAAACCATCGGAGGGCCATCGGGCCGCTTGCGAGCCCCGTCGCGGCGACGCTAGGCTGACCGCGGAAGCGCGTCGGCCGAACGCTCCCGGACATCCTCCGGCGCCGTCTTCCCGGAGCTTTGATGCGAACGCTGCTGCTGCTCGCCCTCGACCCCCAAGGGCTCCTCGAACTCGGTGAGGCCCGGCGCCTCGGTGACGGCGAAATCCAGCTGGTGCGCCGGATGGACAACGGCGACGTGCACACCTTCCGGGTCATCGTGGAGCGCGACCCCGCGCGCGCCCTTCGCTGGCTGGCCGCCCGCCCGGTCGACGTGGTGCTGCTCGACGCCCGCGACGGCACCGGGCTCCCGCTCGCCGAGGCCACGGCCATGCTGGAGAGGCTCTTCCCCGACGAGGACACCCACGGCCTGGCCTCCCGCGACCGCACGCTGGTGCTGCTCGACCGCGAGGCCGCCTGCGCGGCCATCGCCTGGCGCGCTGGCGGTTGTCGCCTGCGCGAGCCCCTCTTCGACCCCACCGGGGCGGAGGTGCTCGACGCCGTCGAGGCCCTCGTCGCCGACCAGGGCCGCGGCAAGATCGCCCTCTGCCTCGCGGGCGGAGGCATCGAGGGGCTGCTCTACGAGGTGGGCGCGCTGCGGGCCCTCGACCGCTTCGTGCTCGACCGGCGCCTCTGCGACTTCGACCTGTTCCTGGGCATCAGCGCCGGGAGCTTCCTCGCCGCGCTGCTCGCCAACGGCGTCACGCCCGACGACATCGTGGAGGGCCTGCGCAAGGGAAACGACCGCGTGCCGCGCATCGGCCGCGGCGACCTCTTCGACCCCAACTTCCGCGAGCTCGGGCGCCGCGCCGTGGGCCTCGCCCGCGCGCTCGTCGGGTCGGGCAGCGCCCGCAACCCCCTGTCCGCGCTCTACCGCGCGCTCCCGTCGGGGGTCTTCGCGGGCGACCGGCTGGAGCAGTACTTCGCCCGCGCGCTCGCCTACCCCGGCATGAGCGACCACTTCGAGGAGACCCGTCGGCCGGTGTTCATCGGCGCCACCGACCAGGACACCAGCGAGGCCGTCGTCTTCGGCGAGCCGGGCTGGACCGACGTGCCCATCCACCGGGCCATCCGCGCGTCCTGCGCGCTCGCGCCCTTCTACGCGCCCATCAACCTGGGCGGTCGCTGGTACGTCGACGGCGCGTTCACCCGCACCACCAACATGCGCGTCGCCGTGAAGCACGGCGCGTCGCTCTGCCTCATCGTCGACCCGCTGGTGCCCATCTACTCGCAGGAGGCGGGCTACGTGCACGCGCGCGGCGGGCTCTTCGGCACGATGCAGGGCCTGAAGGCGCTCATCAACGGGCGCTTCGACAAGGCCCACAACGCCATCGCGGAGATGTACCCGAGCGTGGCCTTCCACATCTTCCGCCCGGAGGGGGAGGAGATGAAGATCCTCGCCGGGTCGCCGATGAAGTTCCTCTACCAGGAGGAGATCGAGGAGCGCGCCTACGAGAGCACGCTGCGCCAGGTGCGCGGCTCGATGGCCCGCCTGCGCCGCGACTTCGCGCGCCACGGGGTGCGCTTCGGCGAGGCCGCGCAGGGCCCCGCGCACGACGCGTGGCTCGACGGCGCGCTGGCGTTCGCGTGAGCCCGCGTCGGGTCGTCTCGCTGGTGCCGAGCATCACCGAGAGCCTCTTCCTCCTCGGGGTGGGCCACCGGGTGGTGGGCCGCACCGACTACTGCGTCGAGCCGATGCCCGCGGTGGGTTCGGTCCCCTCCGTCGGCGGAACCAAGAGCGCCGACGTCGACGCCATCGCCGCCCTCCGCCCCGACCTCGTGCTGGTCAACCAGGAGGAGAACACCGAGGCCATCCACCGGGACCTCGTGGCGCGCGGGCTGCGGGTGCACCTGTCGTTCCCGAAGACCGTCGCCGACGCCGTCGCGCTGCTGGCCGAGCTCGCCGCGATGCTCGACGTGCCCGACGACCACCCCGCCCTCACGCGCCTCCGCCACGCCGTGGCGGCCATGGAGCGCCTCCGCGCGGATACCATCCCCTGTAAGGTATTCTGCCCCATCTGGATGGACCCGCTCATGACCATCCACGGCGACACCTTCATCTCCGACGTGCTCGACCTCTGCGGCGGCCAGAACGTCTTCCTCGACCGCCCGCGCCGCTACCCCCTCGCCGCCGACCTCGGGCGCGCGGCCGCGTGGAGCAACGACCGCGTCGGCCTGCGCGACACCCGCTACCCCCGCGTCACCCTTGACGAGGTGATCGAGCGACAGCCCGAGCTGGTGCTGCTCCCCGACGAGCCGCACCCCTTCTCCGAGTCCGACGCGGCGGTGTTTCGCGCGCTGGACATCCCCGCGGCCGCCCGGGGGAGGGTGCTCCGCGTCGATGGCAAGGCGCTGTGCTGGTACTCGCCGCGGCTCGCCGACGCGCTGCTGCAGGTGCGCGCGTGGCTGCACCCCGGGGTGGCGTAGCGGCGGCCGTCGCGATACCACCGTCGCGCCGCGAGGCCCCGAAGGTTGACCCCCCAATGCCGAACACTCCCTCCAAGATCCGTGACGCGCGCTTCCGTGACCGGCCCTCCCGGGGCCCGACCCCGCCGCGGCCCTCGACGCCAGGCGAGGCCCGCTCTCCCCGAGGTGTGACGCCCTCCGAGCCGCCGCGCGACGGCGCTCCCGGGGCGAAGACCCCGTGGTGGCGCTCGGGCGATGTGGTCATCCCCGTGGTGCTCGCGGTGGCCGTGTCCGTCGCGGGGTGGCAGTTCTACCGGGCCCAGCACCCCGCCCCGGCGCCCACCCCCGCGCCCGTGGTCGACCCGACGAGCGCCGATGCGGGCGCACCTACCGCCGCGCCCGCCGCGCCCGCCGCGCCGACAGCCC
>CAIOSS010000428.1 GCA_903860995.1 uncultured delta proteobacterium
CGACGTGAACACCAACTGCGGAACGGGCGGCAACGACGTGGTCTTCGCGCTCCGCCTGAGCGCGGCGGGCGCGTACTCCGTGCGCGTGACCGCGCCTCCCGGCGTGAGCGCGAGCATCGGATCGGACGGTCCCGGCCGTGGCTGCTCGAGCGACACCGACATCCGCCGCTGCCTCGGCACCGGCACGCAGCGCACCGAGAGCGGCACCTCGGTCGCCGGCGACCGCTACTTCTACGTCGCGACCAGCCAGCCCGCGACGCTCGTGATCGACGCCGACCTTCCCTGACGCTGCGGGACCGGGGTGCGGGGCAACGCCCAAACCCCCGTCCCGCAGCGGGTATTCGGCTACGACCGCGCCGTGCACGGCCCGCGAGTGAGCGCGCCGGCCACCGCCTGGACCCGGCTTTCTCGCTCCGCCACCGCCGTGACATGATCGACCGATGATGGGCGACGCAGCCACCGTGGCAGAACTCTCCTACGCGGATTACCTCGCGCTCGAGCGCTCCACCGACCTCAGGTACGAGTGGGTCGACGGCGTCGCCTACGCGATGGCGGGCGGATCACCAGCCCACAGCCTCCTGTGCTCGCGCATCCTCGTGGAGCTCGCCCGCATCCTCGGGGAGGGGCCGTGCAACGCATACACGTCCGACTTGAAGATTCGTCCGAGGAAGATCCGCTTCGCGTCGTACGCCGACGTCGCGGTGGTGTGCGGCGAGGTCGAGACCCACGAAGACGACCCCAACGCCATTCTCAATCCCACGGTGCTCGTCGAGGTGTTGTCCGACTCCACCGAGTCCTGGGATCGTACGGGGAAGTTCAAGCGCTACCGCAAGCTCGAGACGCTCCGTGACTATGTGCTGGTGTCACAGCACGAGCGCAGCGTCGAGGTGTACTCGCGCGGCGCGAGTGGCGTGTGGGAGCTGCGCGAGGCGGGCGAGGGCGAGTCGGCGGCGCTCTCCGCCTTCCCCGACGGGCTCGATGTCGACCGGGTGTACCGCGGCGTGACGCTCACCCCCGCGCCCGTGCGATCGCGGGGCTGAACTCTCGCCTGCCCATCGGCCTCCGCCGATCTTCAGCCCCGCTGGCGTCGCAGGTCGAGCGTGAAGGGCCGCTCGGGGTCGATCACCGGCGCGCGCGGGTGCACGGGCCACGGCAGGTGACCCTCGGTGGTGAAGCGCTGCGCCCGCCGCGCGGCCGCCTCGAAGGCCGTCAGCGGCGGGGCGTCGTAGGCGCGGCCCTCGGGGTGCCACACGTGGTGCGTGAAGCCGCCGAGGGAGCGCTGCGCCCAGGTGTCCACCAGGTCGAAGCGCAGCGGGTGGTGCACGTCGATGGTCGGGTGGAGGCAGTGCGCCGGCTTCCACGCCCGGAAGCGCACCCCCGCGACGTGCTCGCTCGCTCGCCCGGTGGGCCGCAGCGGCAGGTCGACGCCGTTGACCAGCACCTTGTGGCGGCCCTCGACGAGGCCGTCGACCTTGAGCTGCACGCGCTCCAGCGAGGCGTCGACGTAGCGCGAGGTGCCGGTGCCGGTGGGCTCCTCGCCGAGCACGGGCCAGGGCTCCAGGGCGGGGCGCAGCTCCAGGGTGACGTCGTCGAGGGTGACGCGCCCCGACACCGGGAAGCGCAGCTCGACGAAGGGCTCGTACCAGGCCGGGTCGAGCGCCACGCCCCGCGCGGCGAAGTGTTCGAGCACGCACTGCAGGTCGGACCACAGGTGGTGCGGGAGCATGAAGCGGTCGTGCAGCTGCGAGCCCCAGCGCACCAGCGGGGCGACGTAGCGCTCGCGCGAGAACACCGCGACCATGGCGCGCACCAGCAGCATCTGGGCGGCCGCCATGCGCTCGTTGGGGGGCATCTCGAAGGCGCGAAACTCCACGATCCCCTGGCGGCCGTGGAGGGTCGCGGGGTCGTAGAGCTTGTCGATGGAGAGCTCGGTGCGGTGGGTGCTGCCCGTCACGTCGACCAGGAGGTTGCGGAAGAGCCGGTCGGTGAGCCACGGGGGCGGGGCCTCCGCGCGGTCGGCGAGGTCGAGGGCGATCTCCAGCTCGGAGAGGGACTCGTGGCGGGCCTCGTCGACGCGCGGCGCCTGCGAGGTGGGGCCCACGAAGAGCCCGGTGAACAGGTACGACAGCGAGGGGTGGTGCTGGAGGAAGCGCAGGGTGCTCGCGAGCAGGTCGGGCCGGCGCAGGAAGGGGCTCTCCACCGTCGTCGGGCCGCCCAGCGTGAGGTGGTGCCCGCCGCCCGTGCCCGCGGCGCGGCCGTCGAGCTGGAAGCGCTCGGAGGTGAGGCCCGCGTGGAGCGCGGCGCGGCCGATGGACTCGAGCGTGTCGACGTAGGTGCGGAAATCCCGGGTGACCGGGAGGTTCACCTCGATGACCCCGGGGTCGGGGGTGACCAGGCAGCTCTGCACGCGGGGATCGCCCTTGGGGCCATAGCCCTCCAGGCGCACCGGGCGCTGTCGCTCGACGGACGCGGCCTCGACGGCGGCGAGCAGGGCCACGAAGTCCTCGGCGCGCTCGACCGGCGGGAGGAAGACACACAGCGCCCCGTCGCGGGCCTCGACGCAGAGGGCCGTACGCACCGACCCCGCGGGGAGGGGCGGGA
>CAIOSS010000429.1 GCA_903860995.1 uncultured delta proteobacterium
CTCCTTGCGCGCGAGGTCGGCGAAGCGCTGGAGGTCGACCACCACGTCGAGGGCGGTCCCGAGCCGGATGCGCAGGGCGCGGCCCTCGGCGAGCTCGAGGGTGTAGCCCATGATCCCCTCGTAGACCGAGCCGATCTGCTCGACGGCGAGGTCGCTGTACTTCAGCCGCTCGCCGTCCAGCACGAGCAGCTTGTCGAGCGCGCGAAACACCGTCCCGTCGGAGATCTTCGGCAGCTCCAGCGGACCCGGCGCGCGCGGACCGGGCGCCCGCCCTTCGAGGAAGGCGAAGCGATCGGGGTCGAAGAACTCCCCGCGCCGCGGCGGGATCGAGAAACCGTCGGGAATGGCCTTCGCGTCGAGCCCGTCGTGTAGCAGTCGGAACAGCGCCACGACGCGCGCCCACGCCCCGTAGCGGGCATCGAGACGGGCGCCGAGGCGGGCGTGGTCGTCCTGCAGCCGGGCGTGGAGGTTGGTGAGCGCGTAGCTCTCGCGGTAGCGCCGCGCGTCGAGCGGGAGCAGCCGACGCTCCTCGGCGAAGAGCACGAACACCATGCGCAGCAGGGCCGTGACGAGCCCGCGGTAGATGCCCTGGCGCTCGTCGTCGCTGCCGCGCCACGGCGCGAGGAGCCGCCCGTCGGTCACGCGGTCGGCCCGCTGCAGGCCGTCCAGAAGCTCCTGCAGGGCGTCGAGCACCTGGCCCTGGAGCTTCGTGCTGACGGTGTTCTGGAACTCCCGGCTGCGGGCGAGCAGCGCCGGGAGCCGCTGGTCGCCGTCGAGCGTGAGGAGCCGCCGCGCGTTGAGGCACATGTGCAGCGCCGCGAGCATCGGTCGCCCGGCGACGGTGAGCAGGTCGCGGACGGTCCACGTGGCGTGGGCGGTGGCCTCGCCTTTGGGGGCGTACACGATGCGCACCGAGCGATGGTTGGTGAGCACGCCGACAGGGCACTCGCGGGCGCGCAGGAGGCGCTCGAAGCGCTGGTGCGCCGAGGCGGTCCAGGCGGGGTCGTCCGTGGCGGCGTCGAGGGCGACGTCGGGCGCGACGATCATCCCGAGGAGCACGTAGACGGGCTCGTCGAGGTCGCGCAGGGCGAAGTCGGGCACGACGCGCACGCCGCCGTCGAGCGACAGCGCGACGTCGGCCGGGAGCGTCTCTCCGTGGAGGAGCACCGCGTCGGGCCACGCGAACACCTCGCGGAAGGCCCCCAGCGGGTCGCGCAGGGCGCCGTCGGTCACCAGCTCGGCGAAGGCGGCCTGGGTGTCGAGGATGGGGTCGGTGGGCGCTGCTCCGGCGTCGGCGAGCACGCGCGGCGCGAGGAACAACCCGGTGGGCTGCACCATGCCGAGCCAGTCCTGGTGGATGCGAACGCGAGGATCGAGGGTCATCGGGGGCTCTGCTCTGGGATCGAAGGGAGCACGGCGTCGCTCACGAGGTGGCGGGCCAGAGGTAGACGATGCCCACGATCTCGACGTGGTACTGGCGGTCTTCGTAGAGAGCGCGGATGCGCTCGGGCTCGGTGGCGAGCTCGTCGTCGATCTGCGGGAGCCGACGCTTCAGAAACTCGCGGTCGTCCTTCCACTGCTGCTTCTGGGCGTCGGTGAGGTCGGGCTCGTCGCCGAGGCCGAGCGCGAGCTGCGTTCCCGCGAGGGCCAGCTTGATGCTCTCCCGCTGGGTCTCGAGCACGGCACGCATGGCCGCCGCCTCGGCGGCGCCGCGGGCCTGGAGCTTCGTGCGGGCGATCTCGGTGCGCACCACCGCGCGGCGTCGGAGGTGCGCCTCGAGCGCGCGCTGATCGGCGGCGGCGCTGCGGAGGATGCGCGCGACGAGCTCATCGTCGAGCGCCGGAACCTCGGGCTGATCGAGCACGCGAAAGAAGGCTTCGAGCGCCTTGTCGTTGGCCTCTTCGGTGACAAAGGGTTCGAGCCGCTTCGGGTCGTCGCCCTCGGACCAGAACGCCGCCAGCCCGAGGATCTCCTCGTGCAGTCGGGACGCGCCCCACCCGAACACCGCGAGGCGTCCGAGCACGATCACGCGCTTGCGGGCGCTCGACGGGTCGATCACCACCGTGATGCGCGCAAGGCCCTCCTCGGTGAAGGCCTGCGACCGAAACGGGCTCACGGCCCGCTGCGCGAGCGGGTGCTGGAGGTGGAGCTGCACCGCGTCGGACACGAGCGTGTCGACGGGTTCGAGCCGCACCGGGCGCGGGGCGAAGCGGGCACGCCACTCCCCGTCGGACATCTTCGGCGGTCGCGGCGGACGGAGCGCGTCCATCGCGCGGAGCCACGTCGGGTCGTTGGCGTTGCGCTCGTCCATGCGCGGCACGTCGTACGAGCGCGGGGGAAACGAGCGGGCGCGGAGCACGTCGCCACCGCAGAGCCGCAGGCCCTCGGAGACGACCTGGCGCAATCGGTGCGGGTCGCAGTCGAGGTGATCGCGGGCCTTGTCGTAGAGCTTCTCGAGGACGACGAGGCTCTGGGTGAGGTCCTTCTCGCGGGCCTCGTCGAGCTCGCGCTTCACGGCCGCGCGGGTGGCGTCGGGGGCGTCGGCGGCCTCGTCGATCTCCGCGATGCGCCGGGCGAGTTCGCGGCGCGAGAGCCCCTTGCTCAACACCGCGAGGATGCGATCGGACACGACGGGCGCGAAGCTCCCCAGCTCGGCGGAGATGGCGTGGCTCTTGGTCGCGAGGCGCGCGAGCACGGCGTCCTCGGGGAGGTTGCGGTAGCGGAAGTAATGGCACCGCACCTCGCGCTCGGGCTGGAGCATGCGGTCGATGCGCCCGTTGCGTTGCTCGATGCGTGCGGGGTTCCAGGGGAGGTCGAAGTGGAAGAGGTCAGCGCAGGCGGCCTGGAGGTTGATGCCTTCGCGCGCGGCGTCGGTCGCCACAAGGATGCGCAGCGGGTGCTCGTCGAGCGAGGCGTTGAAGGCCTGCTTCACGGTCTCGCGGGCGTCGTCGTCCTGCGACCCGTGGAGGCTCGCGATGCGGTCGTCATCGCGGTCGGTGCCGTCGATGGCGGCGCGCAGTTGATCGACGAGCCACGCCCGCGTGTCGGCGAACTCCGTGAAGATGAGCACGCGCCGCGGCAGCCACGGAGCGTTCTTCGGGTTGGTGCCGCCGAGCGGGGCAAGCGTGGGGCACTGGTGTTCACGGATCCACGCGACGAGGGCGCGCACCCGCGCATCGGGTTGATCGGCCGCCGCCTCGGCGACGTCGGCCATCTCGGTGAGCAACCCGCGGATCGCGTCGTCGGTGAAGGGTTCGACGGCGCGCGCGGCGAGCGAGGTGTCGGCGTCGAGGCGGGCGAGCTGCTGCTGCTCGGAATCGTCGTCGTCCGAGGCCGTGGGCGGCAGCGCGGCGAGGATGGTCTTCGCGGTCTCCTTGCGGTGCGCGCGGAGGGTGCGTTGAAAGGCGTACGTCGACGACAAGAGCCGCTTGCGCAGACCTTCGATGGCGATGCGGACGCGGGCGCGCACGGCGTTGCCCGCCCCCGCGCTGCGGGTGGAGAGCGCGTCATCGTAGGCCGCGAGGAGCGCCGCGAGCCGGAGCTCGGGCGCGGTGTCGACGGTGTCCTCGAGGGCCACCTCGACGAGCTTGCGGTCGGGGAGCGAGGCGCGGGCGTGCTTGCGCACGTCGGCCTTGAGTCGGCGCACCATCACGGGCGCGAGCTGCGCGGGGCCGCTGATGTCGATGCCGCGCGTGAAGCGCTGCGGATCGAGGATGTGCATGAGCGACGAGAAGCTGTTGGAGTGCCCGTTGTGCGGCGTCGCCGAGAGGAAGAGCCGGTGCTCGAAGCGCTGCGCGAGGTCGCGCACGGCGCGGGTGATCTGGGTGTCGACGGCGTAGCGGCTGGCCGATGCGGGCGCCGCGACGTGGGCCTCGTCGAGGATGAGCATGGAGCCGGAGGCGAAGTCGCCGAGCCATTCGCGCAGGCCCGTGAGGTGCTCCTCGTCGCGGAGGAGCGCGTGCGAGACGACGAAGAACGAGCCCGTCTTCCAGGGGTTCACGCCGAAGCCGCGGGTGCGCTGGCATTCTAGGATGAACGCGCGGTCGTAGAGGGTGAAGTCGAGGCCGAAGCGCTGGCGCAGCTCGTCGCGCCACTGGAGCACCACCGACGGCGGGGCGGCGATAACGGCCCGGTGAATGCGCTGCCGCAGGAGGAGCTCGTGGAGGATGAGCCCCGCCTCGATGGTCTTGCCGAGGCCCACGTCGTCGGCGATGAAGAGGTTGACCCGCGGGAGAGCGAGGGCCTTGCGCAGCGGCTCGAGCTGGTAGGTCTTCGGGATGATTCCGGCGCGGAGCGGCGCCTGGAAGAGCGTGGGGTCAGTGGACGTGACGCAGCTCCAGCGGAGCGCGTGGAGGTAGGCGGCGAAGCGCTCCGGGGGATCGGGGCGGCGCGCCGGTCGAGCGGTGCGGGTGTCGTCGAGCACGCGCGCATCGGGTTCGGCCTCCCAGATGACGGCGAGGTGCTCGCCCTGGGCGTCGTCCTCCACGCAGGCGAGCTCGAGGGAGGTCAGCGTGTCGAAGGGCGTGCACTGCTCGACGAGCCAGCGGCGCTGGCGCACGCGGACGAAGCTCCCGGGCTCGGGCAGCACGCGGTGGGTGGCGGGCGGAGCGTGTGCGGAAGCGATGGTCCCCATGATCGCGGCGGAGCATTGAGCCGCGCGACGGGCCGGGGCAAGCGGGATCAGGCGGAGGGGTTGGCCTCGAGCTGTTCGATCAGCGGGACGCGAATGCGCTCGGTGCGGCGATCCAAGTCAGGGTCGGTTCTGCCTACCGCTCTGTGCGACCAGCGGGCGGCAGGATCCGGTCAGGAGATCCGGGCCAGGAATTCCGCGACTGGAATCTCGAGCCGATCGAGCGCCATGCGAACCAGCCCGGGAGGCAGCTCTGGATTGCGCAGATGGTGTCCGATGCGGGCGATGCGTCCTCCGTCGCGGTAGACGTTGACCTCGCTGCTCTTGCCCTGGCGAACCTCGCAACCCATCGCAGCAAGCAGTCGGATGAAGCGCTCGAACCGCATCGCCATCACGCGTCGTCGTGGGCGCGCGACGCCCTCCGATGTGGGCGCTTCGCCCGCAGGCCCCCCGTCGTCACGCACCTGGACGGCGATCGCGATCGCTTCGTCGGCACGCTCGCCTCCGTCATCCGAACCCTCGGATCCGGTCGGCTCGCGGAACCGCGCCAGGATCGCCGCGGTATCGACGCGTGAGTACATCTCGAAAACGCGCGAGTACAACCTCACGACGAGGTAGAGGTTCGCGGCGAGCGCTTCTTCCGGGGGTCTGGATCACCTACGGAGAGTCCTGTCATGCGGCGACCGACTCGACCCTGGCGACATATCGCCGACAGAGGTGCTTCCAGAAGCTGGGAAACCGGTCACTTTGGTGGATCGCGCGGAGCGTGAGGACGTTGGCGAGTCCCTCCTCCCGCCATCGCTGGCCGCTGCGCTTGGTGCGGATACCGACGACGGACTTGCACGTGCCCTCGGTGGCGCCGCTGCCCACGGGCAATCCGCGCGCTCGGAGCGAGGCGTAGCGCATGCGGCCTTTGTTGTTCCGAAGGTAGACGAGGTGCGGCCGGAGCTTCTCCGCGGCGTCGGGATCCAGTTCGCCATTACGCCTGCACCAGCCAGCTCTCGATCTCCTCGATCGCGTCATCGCGCACGTCCAGCGCTACCTGCCACCGCTCGTAGCGCGACGGGGTCTCGGTCGAGGTCGGCTCCACGATCTGGAGTGCCGCCCCGAGGCGCTCGTTGAGATGAAGCCGGTCGATTGCCTCGCACCACGTCGACACCGACGCCTCGCCCATCAGCGCATCGGTCACGACCGTCCACAGCTCGGGCGCGCCGTCCTGCACGACGCCGACTGCCATGCGCGGGGACTGTCGCAGGGCCGAGCGCAGGTCCGCGAACAGTTGCTTCATGATCCGCTCGGAGCCCTCGCTCGCCGTCGCGGCGTACTTGCGGGTGACCAGCGCCTCGCCGATGTCGTTGGTGAGCGTGA
>CAIOSS010000430.1 GCA_903860995.1 uncultured delta proteobacterium
CGGCACCTGTAGCGTCGCGACCTGCACGGCGCCCAACGCCGACTGCGACATGGCGGCGGCCAACGGCTGCGAGGTCAACACCCAGAGCGACCTCGCCCACTGCGGCGCCTGCAGCCGGCCCTGCCCGGCGCGCGCCAACGCCACGAGCGCCTGCGCCGCGGGCGCGTGCGGCTTCACCTGCAACGCGGGCTTCGAGAACTGCGACGGCGACGCGAGCAACGGCTGCGAGGTCGACACCCGCGCGAGCGCGAGCCACTGCGGCGGCTGCGGTCGCGCGTGCGCGCCGCCCAACGCCGCCGGATCCTGCGTCGCGGGGGCGTGCACCGTCGGGGCCTGCGCCGCGAACTTCGGCGACTGCGACGGCAACCCGAGCAACGGCTGCGAGGTCGACCTCCGCAGCAGCGCCGCCCACTGCGGCGCGTGCGCGGCCGCGTGCCCGGCTCCCGCCAACAGCGTGCCCGCGTGCGTGGGGTCGACCTGCCTGCGCACCTGCGCGGTGGGCTTCGACGACTGCGACCTCGTCGAGCCCAACGGCTGCGAGGTCAACCTGCGCACCAGCAACGCCCACTGTGGGCGCTGCGGGCAGGCCTGCACACTGGCCAACGGGAGCGCGACCTGCGTGAGCGGGACCTGCACGCTCACCGCCTGCGCCGCGGGCTACGGCGACTGCGACGCCTCACGCGCCAACGGCTGCGAGGTGGACCTCAACACCGCCGCGGGGTCGTGCGGCGCCTGCGGGCGTGCGTGCCCGACCCCGGCCAACGCGAGCGCCGTGTGCGCGGCGGGCGCGTGCGGCTTCGCGTGCAACCCGGGCTACGGCGACTGCGACGGGGTGGCCGCCAACGGCTGCGAGGTCGACCTCGCGGCCAGCGTCGCGCACTGCGGCCGCTGCGGCGCGACCTGCGCGACGGGCGTGTGCGGGGGTGGAGCGTGCCAGCCCGCGCGCTGCGACGACCGGGTGCGCAACGGCGCCGAGACGGACGTCGACTGCGGCGGCGCGGGGACCTGCCCGCGCTGCCCCTTGTGCCTGGGATGCGCGAGCGGCGCGGACTGCGTCCACGGCGCGTGCAGCGCGGCGGGTCGGTGCACCTTCCGCACGCAGGTGACGGTGGGGTGGTTCGACTCGTGTCAGGGGCCCGACCGCGCGGGCGCGATCGTCCGGGTGTCGTCGGTGCCCGCGGGCGACTACCAGGTCACGGCGCTGCCGAGCGGCGGCATCGTCTGGAGCACCGTGGCGCTGCCCGGGCAGGGCTGGTCGTGGCGCGTCCCCTGCGAGAACCTCTCGGTCCCCGCGCTCTCCACGGGCACGACGTACTACGCGACCCCGGAGGCGGCCTTCGCGGGGCTGCCCACCACCACGAGCACGGTGCCCTTCGCGGGCGGAGAGCTCCGCTGCTTCTTCACCGACAGCGCGTGCAGCGACAACCGCGGCAGCACGGTCTTCCGGATGGAGCGCGCCTGCCCGTAGCGGGGGGGGGGCCTCAGCGGCAGACGAGGGCGCTCGACGGCGTGGCGCACACCGCGTCGTCGGGCTTGGCGGCGGCGGCGCGCGGCGACGATGCCCCGTCCGGCGGCCCGTGCTCGTATCCGGGCGGGATCGCCTCCATCAGGGCGAGCAGGGCGTCGTCGTCGAGCGGCGTCGCGTCGCCCTTCTCCCAGTCCTTGTCGAGCCAGGGCCAGAGCGGGCCGCCGTCCTGGCAGCCCAGCACCCGCTCGGCGGGGGTGCAGGCCACGCGAACGTGGAAGTGGTCGTCGTGCGGCGCGCTGTCGCCCGGCTGCGCCAGCACCAGATCGGCGCGCTCGACCAGCCACGTGGGCGCCCCCGTCCGCCGCGCATGCTCGATGACGAGGGCCTTGATCCACGCCGCGCAGAACACCCGGATCACCCCGACG
>CAIOSS010000431.1 GCA_903860995.1 uncultured delta proteobacterium
GATGCGCGCGAGCAGCGCCGGCCCGGCCGCGGGACGCCCCAGCCGCCGCGCCAGCGCCGTCACCGTCTCCGCGTAGCGCGCGCGCCCCTCGAAGGACACGGCCTCCACCGCGAGCCCCGCCGCGCGGCGCTCGACCAGCGCGGTGCCCACCGGACCGTCGCCCACCAGCACCAGGTCGGGCCGCGCCGCCGCGATCGCCGCCACGTCCGGGAGCACCTGCGAGCCCACGCGCGCAACGCCCGCGACCTCCGGCCGCGCCGCCTCCGTCGTGGGCACCCCCACCAGCCGGTCGCGCCCCCCGAGCGCGAGGAGGGTCTCGGTGACGTCGACGTTGAGCGACACGATGCGCCGCGCCTCGGCCACCCGACCCCCGTCCGTCGGCGCGACGAAGCGTCCCGCGTCGACCGCCGCCGCATCCGCCGCCGCCCCCGCCGGCGTACCGTGCCGACACGCCGCGAACATCACCAGCGCGGCGACAACCCGTGACGCCAGGCCCCCTGCCGCTGCACGATGCAATGCCATCCGCCGCGCGATACCCCGAATGCCACACCCCGCGCAATCCGCCGTCCCCGCCCTGCTCGCCGCCGCGCTGCTCGCCCCCGCGGCCGCCGCCGCGCACCAGAACTCCCTCACGCCGGTCGCTCTCCGGGCCGACGGCCGCGCCGTCACGGTCACCGCGCGCATCGACGCGCTCGACGTCAACGAGGCCCTCGGGGCGGGCCCCGGGGCGCTGCTCACCCGCCGCGAGGCCCTCGCCCGCGCGGCCGCAGGCGGGCGCTACCTCGGCGCGCGGCTGAGTCTTACGCATGCAGGTATTCCCTGCGTCCCCGGCGCGGCGTCGGCTGCGGTCGTCGAGCGCCTCGACGGGTGGGCGCTCGCGCTGACGGTTCCCTACGCGTGCGCGCACCGCGTGGAGACGCTCACCGTCGCGTACGGGCTCTTCTTCGACGTCGACCCGCAGCACCGCGGCCTCGCCACCCTCGACGGCCTCGGCCCCGCCCGGCAGTTCGTCTTCCAGTCCGACCGCCGCCGCTGGACCGTCGACGCCGCGGTGCCCCTGCGCGTGCAGCTCGGCCACTACCTGCGCCTCGGCGTCGAGCACATCTTCACGGGCTACGACCACGTCGCCTTCGTGGTCGCGCTGCTGGTGCTCGCGGGCTCGCTGCGCGCGCGCGACGGCCTGCGCCACGTGCTCGCGGTGGTGACCTCCTTCACCGTCGCCCACTCGCTCACCCTCGTGGCCGCCGCGCTCGGCTGGGTGGTCGCGCCCGGCCGCGTCGTCGAGCCCGTCATCGCGCTGTCCATCCTCCACGTCGCGGCGTCCAACCTCCGGCGCCGCGGCCCGCCCCCGCGCTCGCGCCCGCTCACCACCTTCGCCTTCGGCCTCGTGCACGGCCTCGGCTTCGCCGACGTGCTCCGCGAGCTCGGCCTGCCCGCCCGCGCCACCGTCCCCTCGCTGCTCGCCTTCAACGTCGGCGTCGAGCTCGGGCAGCTCACCGTCGTCCTCGCGCTGCTGCCCCTGCTGCAAGCCATGGCCGCGCGCCGCCCGCTCGCCGCGCAGCTCGCCTGGGCCCTCGGCCTCGGCGCCCTCGCGATCGCCCTGCTGCCCCGCCTCGGAGCGCCCCGCGCCACCGTCGTCGCCCTCGCCCTGGTCGTCGCCCTCGCCGTCGTCGCGGCGCGTCACTGGGACTACGACTGCGTCATCCGCCGCGGTCTCTCCCTCGCCCTCTGCCTCCTCGCCCTCCTCTGGACCGTCGAACGCCTCTCGGAAATCACCTTGTTTCGCGGTCACCTCGGCTGATCGGGTTGTCTCCCCGGCGCGCGTGGCACGCCTGGCCGATTCGTATCCTGAGGCCACCAGCGGGAATGTCGTCGGGCACCAAATCCATCCGATGTCCGGTTGTCGTTCCCGGGACTCCCTGGCGAGATGTATTACCGTGCAGGTGGGCAGCGATCGGACCAACGGGGTCCGTCATCGCGCGAACAAGAAGGTGGTTCGGATGCGTCGAGTGACTTCGTGGAGAAGCGTTGGGGCCGTGCTGGCCCTCAGCGCGGTGGCAGGATGCTTCGATGACGACACCCCGGCGACCGCCGACTCCGGTGTGACGGACAGCGGGACGCCCGTCGACAGCGGGACGCCCGTCGACAGTGGCACCCCCGTCGACAGCGGCAGCCCCGTCGACAGCGGCAGCCCCGGGGTGGACGTGCCCGCGGCGCCGGCGACCCTGGCGGTGACGAGCCCGGCGTCGGGGGCGAACATCCCCATCGGTGCGACCACCCAGATGGACCTCACGGTCACCAACTTCACGCTCGCCAATTTCGTCGGCGCGACCGGCAACCGGCCGGGCATCGGGCACGTTCACGTGTACCTCGACGCCAACGACAACAACGACTACCTGCTGGCCGACTACATCCCCCGGCCGCGGGTGGTGATCCCCAACGGCACCAGCCTCGGCGCGCACACGCTGCGGGTCTCGCTGCGCAACAACGACCACAGCCCGCTCACGCCCCCGGTCGAGGTGACCGTGCCCTTCATGGCCGTGATGAACACCGCGCCGTCGGTGACCATCGCCGCGCCGGCCGACAACACCACCGTGGCAGCCGGCGCCAACGTCACCCTGATGCTGTCGTTTATGAACTTCACGTCGCGCGACTTCGCCGGGACGACCGGGATCACCCCCCGCAACGGGCACTTCCACGTGTACCTCGACGGCGCGACCGGCATGGACTACCTGATTGCGACGCACGTGCCCAACCCCGTGGTGGTCATCCCGGCCACGACCACGGCGGGCGCGCACCGCCTCACGGTGTCGCTGCGCAACGACGACCACAGCGAGATCGTCGGCGCGGCCACCGACCTGCGCTTCAACGTGACGCGCTGAGCACGAGAGTTTTGTCCCCAATCGACGGAAGAGTGGAAGAGGAGCGGATGAAGTGATGAGTACAAGAACCCAGAGGTTCGGCGCGGTGACCGCGCTGATCCTGGCGGGCGCAGTCGCGGGATGCTCCGACGACCCGGCGCCGACGGATGCGGGGCAGGGCGACGTCGGGGCCGACGCGGGCGTCGACGTCCCGATGGGCACCGACCGTCCGGACGCGGGCAACCCCGCGGACATGCCGGTGCCGACGGACATGCCGGTGCCGACGGACATGCCGGTGCCGACGGACACGCCGGTGCCGACGGACACGCCGACGGACGCACCGCCGCCGGCCTCGACCATCCCGGGCGCGCCGGTGGTGCTCACGCGCAACGCGTCGTTCTCGACGCCGCTGACGGTGGTGCTCACCGCCTCCGGGGCGACGTCGTACTTCACGGCGCGCACGCCCAACGGGGTCGCGACGCTCTTCCGCAGCGCAGGGGGCGGCACGGCGCCGACGGCGGTTCCGGTCACGGGCGTGACGCTGGTGTTCCCGACGGGCCTCGCCATCGCGGGCGACGACAACCGGCTGTACATCGCCGACCAGGCCGCCAACCGCGGGATGACCGGCAGCGGCACCGAGGAGGGCGCGCTGATCTCGGTGCCCACCGAGGGCGGCGCGGCGACGGCGCTCAACATCGGCACGCTGCGGCGCCCCCGCGCCGTGGCGGCGCACGGCACGCCCGAGCAGCTCACGTTCATCGCGATCCAGGACGACGGCACCCCGGTGGTGGCGCGCATGGCCGCGACCGGCGGCGCGGTCACGGTGCTCACGATGGGCGGCGCGCTGCGCGACCCGTCGGCGCTCGCGGTGGCGGCCGACGGCACGACGTACGTCACCGACGGTCGGGCCGATAGCGGCCTCGGGGCGGTGTTCCGCATCCCGATGGGCGGGGCGCCTGCGCGCGTCGTAGGGCGCCTGCGCATGGGCCACCCGGCGGGCATCGCGCTGTCGCGCGACGAGCGGCGGCTGCTGGTGGCGGGCTGGGACTTCGAGACGGGCCCCGGGCGGCTGACCTGGGTGGGCGTCGACGGGATGGGCGCGATGTCGCCGATGTCGCTCGGGGCGCCGCTCACCTCGCCGGTGGGCGTGGCGCGAGCGCGCAACGCGGACATCTACGGCATCGCGGACGACACGGCCACGGACATGGCGGCGGCCTCCTGGGGCGCGGTGTTCACGGCGCGCTGAGCCCGACGACGACGAGACTTCAAGAGACCACGAAGAAGAGAATCGAAGAGGAGCAACGAAGATGACTACGAAGACGAAGCTCGGCGCCGCGCTGCTGCTGACCCTGGCCTCGACGGGGCTCCGGCCGAACGCCGCGGACGCCTCCAGCCACCGCGAGGCGCCGCTCATCGCGGAGGACGCAGTCGCGGACAACACCGACCTCTGGGCCTTCACCTCGCCCGAGAACAACGGCACCGTGACGATCATCGCGGGCTACATCGGGTTTGAAGACCCGGCCGGCGGCCCCAACTGGCTGCACTTCTCCGACGACGTGCTCTACGAGATCAAGATCGACAACAACGGTGACGGCAACGCCAACGACGTGGTCTACCAGATCCGGTTCTCGACCACGCTCCTCGACACGGTGCCCTTCGGGGCGGGCCGCGTGCCCGGCGCCTCGGGCACCTTCTTCGCCAACGTCGGCCAGTACACCGCGCTGCCGACGCCGGAGAACCCCGGGCCCTCGCTGCGCGTGCAGACCTACACCGTGACCCGCGTGGTCAACGGCATGCCGACCGTCGTGGGCTCCAACATCCCGGTGGCGCCGACCTACGTGGGCCGCTTCGCCTTCGGCACCGAGCTTCTACCCGACCATCACGGTCAATACGGGAACGAACTCGGAGCTGAAGAAGCAGAACTTCAAGAAGGTGATGGCCATCAAGCCACTGTTTGACGTGGCGAAATTCTCGCAAACGTGGCAAGCGCTGGACATTGATTCCAGTGGTCGGACCAC
>CAIOSS010000432.1 GCA_903860995.1 uncultured delta proteobacterium
CCGGTGTTCGATCGACCTTCCGGAAAGCCCTCCGCGACGTGCGTCGTGTGAAACGAAGCGACGCTCCTGTTCGAAAGCCCCCGCGGCGGGGGCGCCCGCATTCGATAGCCTGGGGTGAGCGCCAACGCGCGAACCCCAGCGTCCAACGAGCGACCTGCACCCCGTCGACGAAGGTCGGGTTGTCGTATCAAGGGCTCTCCAGCGTGCGCCGTGGTGGTCGCTGACCGAGGAGCGAGCGCGCGGCCCAGCGCCGCGAGGGCTGCGTAGGCACGGGTCCGCTCCGCCCGATCCGTCAGGACACCCTCAGCCCGGGTCGCGGCCGCAGACCCGGTTGAAGCACATGAGGCCGTTGCAGCAGTCGCTGCTGGTCGAGCAGGTGGTGCCCTCGCGGCGGCACATGGCGGGCGGCGGCGGGGTGCACACGAACATCCCGTCGGGACCGCGGTCGCAGAGGCCCGAGCAGCACTCGCTGGAGACGCTGCAGCGCTCGCTGTTCATGCGGCAGGCGACGGGGGCCCAGTAGGCGGACATGTTGTCCCGCGCGGTCTCCTGGCCGGGGAGCCAGTAGGGGACCTGCGACGGGTCGGCGCCCGCGGTGGGGCGGTTGGAGATGGCCGCGACCCAGATCTGCCGGCGCCGGGTGCCGCGGGTGCCCACCTGCGCGTTGCCGTAGTCGCGGCGCGAATAGAACGCGACCCAGAAGTACCCGCCCTCGTCGAAGGGCGAGAAGTTGGGCCAGTACGAGTCGGGCTCGCCGCTGCCGTTGGCGTTGGCGAGCACCATCGAGGGCGTGTCGGGGGTGGCGTCCGCGGCGATCACCTCCAGGCGGCCGGGGTAGTGCGTGGCCTCGTTGCCGCCGCGGGAGTTGGTGCCGTGCTGGAAGGCGATCCAGCGGCTGTCGGGGGAGAAGGTCGGGTGGGCGTCGGTGACGAGCGAGCCGACGGAGGGCATGGCCTCGGGGGTGCCGCGGTGCACGACGCGCGGCGCGCCGAAGGTGGTGGCGCTGGTGCGCGGGATCACCGCGAGGTCGCCGCGGGTGAAATCCACGGCCCAGTTCATGTTGGTGTTCGTGATGATCGCGACGCTCATCCCGTCGGGCGACCAGTCGGGGTGGGCCGAGCGCTCGGTGGGCAGGCCGCTGTCGGGGATGATCGTCCCGGAGGCGCGGTCGAGGAGGGACATCCCGTTGCCGCGGTTGATGACCAGGTAGGTCGAGTCGGGCGAGAAGGTCGAGAACAGGTACCGCAGGTCGGAGCGCGGGCCGTAGACCGTGGGCGCGGGGTCGCGCGAGAGCTCGGACGAGGTGAGGTCGAAGGTGACCGAGGGCTGGTCGCCGCCCCAGAGCTCGGCGCTGAGGTAGCGGCCGTCGCGGGAGACGGTGTGGCAGGCGACGCAGCGCGAGGCCGCCCCCGCGCCGCCGGGCTGCGGCGGGGGGTTGGCGATGGTGAGCGAGCGCGCGCCGGTGAGGGCGTCGAGGCGCATCAGCCTCCCCCCGGAGAGGTCCCAGTAGTAGATGGTGCCGGAGAGCACGGCGCGGGCGACGCGCAGCGAGATCGACTCGCCCGCGAGGTGCTCGCGCATGGCGTTGTCCCAGCGGTCGACGGAGATGGACAGCGGGTCCGCGGGGTCGCTCTCCAGCAGCGCGCGCCACGCCTCGGGGTCGACCGCCCAGTGGTAGCCGAAGTCCGCGCCGGTGTGCTGCACGAAGGCGTCGACCCGCGCGTGGGGCTTCTGGATGCGCACGCGGTAGAGGTCGCCGACGGCGCCGCCCTCCCACTGCACGTCGGGCGCCGGGAGGTTGACCGGGATCACCGCGCGGTCGAGGGGGTACCGCAGCGTCGCGCGGCGGACGGGGTCGGTCACCGGGGGTCGGGCGAAGTTCTCCACCACGTCGGGCACGAGGCGGTTGACCAGCACGGCGCGCTCGAGGCGCACGGTGACCGCCGCGGTGGCCGTGAGCTCGGCGCCGCCCGGCCCCGGGACGCGCACGGTGAGCTCGACGACGCCGCCCGCGCGGCCGCCCGCGGTGACCGCGCCGGTGTTGACGTCGGCGGTCGCGACGAGCGACGTGGGCATCGACCAGGTGCCGTTGGCGAGCGGCCGCGAGGTGCCGTCGTTGAAGGTGCCGACGACGGCGAAGGCCTGCGTGGCGGCGACGCCGTCGCGCACCGTGAGCGTGGCGGCGGGCGGGTCGACGACGATGCGGGTGACCTCGCGGATGGCCACCGCGTCGCGCGCCACGCCGAGGTCGTTGGCGGTCGGGCGGTCGGCCGGCGCGCCGAGGTCGGCGGCGGCGTCGCGGGGCACGCCCGTGTCGGGGTCGCCCGCGCAGATCACGCCCGCGCCGCAGGGCACCTCGGTGGTCTCCTCGGCCGAGCACCCGGCGAGGGCGACGAGCACCAGACAGCGGGAAAGCGAGCGCAGGGTCTTCACCGTCGGGATTGCACCCCACCCACGGTGCGCGGCGCAAGCGCCGGGGAGACGTTCTGGCGTTCGGTGTGCGACCGCGGCGCCGTCCGCGAACGATTCCCCGGTGCGACCGCGGCGCCGTCCGCGAGCGATTCCCCGGCCATGCGTCGAAGCTCGCGCAGGCCTCACCCCCGCTGCCGCGATGCCCCTCTCCATGAATGGTTCACCTCGGGACACATCTCACGAAACGCCTGGGATTCACGTCGATGCGTGCGATGGATGGCCCTGTGCCCGCGGTGCCCGCGGGTTGGAAGCCCGTTCGCTTCTACACATCGTCGGTGCTCTTAGGCCTGGGGTACGGCGTGCGGCCTCTGCATCGGCGTGCAGCGCCTGACCCCAGGCAACATCAGGTGGTCACCTTCGCGCGACGCGAAGGTTGCACGGGGAGGTGCGGAGCGAGCGCG
>CAIOSS010000433.1 GCA_903860995.1 uncultured delta proteobacterium
CGACCTCCAGCACCCGGAGGGCTACCACCTCATCCGGCGCCGCGCGCGGCGGGTGCGGGACGTCGTCGAGGTCACCGAAGGGGCGCTGCGCAAGCGCGAGCGGGCGTGGCGCGAGCGCCTGAAGGCGGTGCAGTCGCAGCTCGGCGACCTGCACGACATCGACGTGCTCACGGGGCTGCTCCCGGACGACGACCGCGCGCTCGACGGGCTGCGGGGCGCCGTCGGGCGCCACCGGGCGACGCTCGTCGCCGGGCTCGGCGCGCCGCTCGCGCTGCTCGCCGTCGAGCTCAGCCCCGCTCGGCGATGACGGCCGCCAGGGTCTTCGCGAAGGTGTATGCGTCCCCCGGCCCGCGCGCTGACACGGAGCGCCCGTCGCGCACCACGAAGGCTGGGCCCGCGTCCGTCGCCGCGTCGCGGTGCAGCCCGTCGGTCTTGCGCCGCCGCTCGGGGTCGCGCGCCGGCACGTCGCGGTAGTCCGCCGGCGAGGCCAGCGCCGCGGTCACCTCGGCCTCCACCCCTCGCGGGCGCGCGGGCTCCCCCGGGGCCTCGACATACGTGCGGTAGTAATCCCCGTCCCAGAAGCGCACCACGCGCCCGAGCGCCAGGTGAGCGAGGTGGTCTTCCTCCCGCCGTGGGCCTCAGCGCGCGACGGCGACGGCGACGGCGTCGGCGCCGAGGGTGAAGTCTGTCGTGACGGCCGTCCCCGCGGGCACGTCCACCACCCGCGAGGTCTCGACGGCGGCGGAGAAGCGCGGGCGGGTGCCCTCCATGGCGCGGCGGGTCCATCCCTCGTGCCAGAAGCGCAGGGTGTACCTCCCCGGGGGGACGGCCCGCAGGATGTACCGCCCCGCCGCGTCGGTGACCGCGAAGTACGGGTGGGTGAACGCGTGCACGTACGCCAGCATCCACACGTGGCCCGCGTCGCAGATGAGCCGCGCCACGCCCGCGCGCTGGATGCGCTTGGTCACCGTGAGCCCGTGCGGCGACGCCTGGTTGAACCAGTTGTCGTCGTCGTCGTAGCCGTAATACGCGTGCACGTTGTGCAGCAGCCCGTGGTCGCTGTTGCCGAAGCGCAGCTCGGCGCCCACCGGCAGGGCCAGCACGTGGGGCTCGTAGCGGCACCCGCGCTGGTCGACGGTGACGGGCGAGAGGTCGGGCGCGGCGCCGCGGCCGATGTCCGCGAGCCACACCACGGAGTTGGAGACACCCCCCTCGGCGCCCACCACCAGGGTCGGGTCGGGCTGCGCCGCGCCGCAGTGGTCGGGGTTGCCGCCGACGCCGACGGCGGTGGGCGTCACGGCCGGGGGCGCGCCGCGCCAGCGCACGGTGCCTTGGAGGATCCCCGGGCGATCGAGCACCGTCGGGTCGACGCGGTAGATGGGCGCCGGGGCGGGCGCGTCGACGGCGGGTATGGTGGCGGAAGCGGTGCGCCCGGGCGGCGGGGCGGAGGGCGCGCGGCGACAGGCGACCAGGGAGAGCAGCGCCACCAGGGGGAGGGTTCGCATGAGGTGACCTATTCGAGCAGCGCGACGGCGTCGCCGATGCGCGCGAGGGCCTTGTCGATGTTCTCGACGCTGACGGCGTAGGAGAGGCGCATGTGGCCCGGCGCGCCGAAGGCCGCCCCCGGCACCACCGCGACGTGGGCCTTGTCGAGCAGCCACGCGGCGACGGCGGCGTCGTCGTTGAGCACGGCCCCGTCGGGGGTGCGCCGGCCGATCCACTCGCTGATGTCGCAGAAGGCGTAGAAGGCCCCCTCGGGGGTGCCGCAGCGCACGCCGGGGATGTTGCGCAGCCCCTCCACGAGGCGGTCGCGCCGCAGCTGGAAGAGCGAGCGCATCTGCTCGAACTCCAGCGCGGGCGAGCGCAGCGCCTCCAGCGCGGCCCACTGCGACGGCGTCGCGGTGCTCGTGGCGCCCTGCGACTGCACCATGTCCATGGCCTTCGAGAGGGCGACCGGTGCGATGCTCCAGCCGACGCGCCAGCCGGTCATCGCGTAGGTCTTGCTGACGCCGTCGATGATGACGGCGCGGGGCGCGAGGTCGGGCGCCACGGAGACCAGCGAGCGCTGCTCGAAGCCGTCGTACACGAGCGCGCCGTAGATCTCGTCGAGGATGATCCAGCAGTCGTGGGCGCGGAGCACGGCCGCGATGGCCTCGAGCTCGGCGGGCCCGTACGCGGCGCCGGTGGGGTTGCTCGGCGAGCAGAGCACCACGGCCTTGGTCTTCGGCGTGAGGGCGCGCGCGAGGTCGGCCGGGTCGAGCTTCCACCCGCGCTCGAGGGTGCTCGGGATGAACACCGGCGTCGCGCCCACGAGGCGCACCTGCTCGGGGTAGCTCACCCAGTAGGGCGCCGGGACGATCACCTCGTCGCCAGGCTCGAAGAGGGCGAGGGCGAGGTTGAAGAGGGCGCCCTTGGCGCCGACGGTGACCACCACGTTGGCCGCGGTGGCGGGCACGCCACGCTCGCGGGTGGAGCGCTCGGCGATGGCCGCGCGCAGCTCGGCGACGCCCGACACGGCGGTGTAGCGGGTCTTTCCGCCCTCGATGGCGGCGATGCCGGCCTCGCGGATGTTGCTCGGCGTGTCGAAGTCGGGCTCGCCCGCGCCGAAGGAGATGATGTCCACCCCCTGCGCGCGGAGCTCTTGCGCCCGGGCGTTGATGGCGAGCGTGGCCGAGGGGACGACAACCGAGAGGCGATCAGCGAGCTTCGTAGACATGCGCGCGGATACTACGGGCTATGCGCCGCGGGGTGCTAGCGCCGCGTCGCGTCAACGCGCCCTGATCGCTCTCCCACCCACGGATCCCAACGCGCCCAACCCCGGGCGTCAGCCCGGGGGTCGCCGCCCTACTGCCCCAACGTCCTCGAAGACCAGCGGGAGGTCGTCGCCAGGCTTCGGGAAGGGGATCATCTGTCGCCGCGTCTCGCCCCGCCCGTCGAGGCGCCAGCGGTACCGCCGTAGCAGGTGGAACATCACCAGCTTCGCCTGCATGGTGGCGAACTGCATCCCGATGCAGGTGTGGGCGCCGCCGCCGAAGGGGATCCAGCAGAAGCGGTGGCGCTTGTGCTCCGCGCGGCCCTCGCTGAAGCGCTCGGGGTCGAAGTCGTCGGGCCGGGTCCAGTGCGCGGGGTCGCGGTGGATGAAGTAGTTGTCGAGCCACACGGCCGTGTTGGCGGGGATGGCCACGCCGTCGATCTCGCAGGCCCGCAGGGTGCGCCGCGGGAGGGTGGGCACCGGGGGGTAGAGCCGCAGGGCCTCGCGCAGGGACTGGTCGGCGAGGGGGAGCCGGTCGAAGTCGCCCCAGGAGAGCTGCTCGACGCCGAGCCCGCGGGCCTCGTCGCGCAGGCGGTCCTGCGAGGCGGGGTGGCGGCCGAGGGCCTCGACCAGGGAGGTGAGCGCGCTGGTGGAGGTGTCGTGCGCCGCCATCAGCAGGAAGATCATGTGGTCGACGACCTCGTCGTCGGTGAGCCGCCCGCCCTCCTCGTCGGCCTCGCGGCACAGGTGCGAGAACATGTCCCCCCCGTCGCTGCCGCGCCGCGCCGGGATGAGCCCGCGGAGATACGTGACCAGGTATTCGCGGCTGCGCAGCGCCTTCCATTTCGCGAGCCCGGGCACGGCGAAGGGGACCACCGCGACGGTGCCGAGGGTGAGGGCGGTGAAGGCCTCGCGCACCCGGTCGGAGTCGGCGCCGAGGGGCATCCCCAGGAAGACCGCCGCGGCCTGGTCGAGCAGCAATCGCTTGACGCGGGGGTAGAAGCGCAGGGTGTCGCCCGCGGGCCACGACGCGACGGCGCCGGTGATGAGCGGGTGCATCTGCGCCAGGTAGCCCTCCACCGCGGGGCGCTTGAAGGCCGACTGGAGCAGCCGGCGGTGGAAGCGGTGGTCGTCGAAGTCGCGGAGCATGAGCCCGCCGGAGAAGAAGCTCGCGAGGTTCTGGCTCCACCCGAGGAGGCTGGAGAAGTTCTTGTCGCGGTCGAGCAGGATGGTCTCCGCCGCGTCGGCGCCCTGGAACACCGCGCCCACGTTGAACAGGATGTTGCTCCGCCAGACCTTCCCGTAGCGGCGGTTCTGGTTCATCGACCAGGCCTCCTGGTCGGCGAAGTACTCCACCGTCGAGCCGACGAGGGGCAGGCCGTCGCGGCCCGGCAGGTGCCGGAGGTCGCCCGTCGGGGTGGTCAGCAGGTGGGCGGGGTACGGCGTGGGGCGCGGTCGCGCGGCGGCTTCCTGGGTCACGCGTCTCGACTCCGGTGCGGGGGAGGGGGTGTCTCAGCCCGCGAGGGCGGCGAGGGCGGCGCGCACCTCGGCGGGCGTCGGGCGGAAGCGGGGGAGCTTCGCGAACATCTTCGCCAGCAGCCCTTCGAGCTCCTTCGGGAGGGCGGGCGCGGCCTGGCGCAGCACCGGGGCGGGCGCGTCGAGGTGCTGCGCGATCACCGCCGGACCGTCTCCCTGGAAGGCCGGGTGCCCGGTGAGCATCTCGAAGAGCAGCGCGGCGAAGGCGTACACGTCCCCCGCGGGGGTGCACGGGCCGCCGCGGATGCGCTCGGGGCACAGGTACGCGGCGGCCATGTGGGGGGACAGGGCGCGCAGGGCGGGCACCGGGTCGGGCGCGGCGGTGGGCCCGGTGGCGAGGGCGTCGATGGAGAGGCGCACGCGGGTGGCGCCCGTGGAGGCCAGGAAGACGGCGCCCGCGCGGAGGTCGCGCGCCAGCACGCTGCGGGCGTGGAGGTGTTCGAGCAGCGAGGCGATCTGCACGCCCGCGGCGAGGGCGGCGTCGAGGGGCACCGGGCCCGCGGCGAGCACGTGCGGGAGCGCCGGGGTGGAGACGAACTCCGTCACGACCACGGTGCGCCCGTCGACCGCGCGCTCGAGCACGTCGAGCACGGGGATGAGCACGTCGTGCGGGGCGGCGGCGCGGAAGGCGCGCACCTGGTCGGTGAGCCGCTCGCGCTGCGTGGCGTCGTCGCTGCCGTAGGCCGTCGGGACGCGCGCCGCGACGATGGCGCCGCTCTTCACGTTGAGGGCCCGGTAGACGTCCGCGGTGGTGCCCGCGCCGCAGCGCTCGATCATGCGGTAGTGCCGCGCCACCACGCGTCCGCCGAGGAGGTCGGGGCCGAGGTCGTAGAGCGCGGCGCCGTCCAGGGGGCAGCGCGGCGGCTTGCCCGAGTAGCTCGACTTGCAGGTGGGACAGACCTTCACGCTGCCCGGTACTCTCACGGAACACCCCGGCCCCGCGCAAGGGTGGAGTGGAGGCGCCGACGGCGCGGCGCGTCAGCCCAGCAGCCGCCCGATGGCCTCGGCCACGCCGCCGCCGACGCCCCGCGCGGTCTTGGTGAGGCGCTCGGTGGCGTGCTTCGCCACCTCGTCGGGGCTGTTGCCCATCGCGAAGCTCCGCCCAGCCCACTTGAACATCGGGATGTCGTTGATCCAGTCGCCCACCACGGCGACCTGCGAGGCGTCGAGGCCCTCGCGCACGCACAGCCGCGCGAGCCCCTGGGCCTTGTCCGACGCGCGGTCGCGCACCATCAGGGTCCAGCGCTGCTCGCGGTCGAAGGGGAAGGCCACCGTGTTCACCGTGTCGCCGTGGAGGTCGTGGAGCCACTGCGCGGTGCGCTCGACGCCCTCGCGCAGCCCGACGCCGATGGCGATGGCGACCTCGTGGCGCCGCTCCCACGCGGCGGAGTGCTTGAGCGCGGGGTGCAGGGAGAGCCGCGGCGACCAGGTGCGCACGTAGCCCGCGACGGCGTCCGGGCCGTGCTCGCCGTGGATCTCGTCGTGCAGGAACCAGAAGGGCTGCACGGCGTGGTCGCCCATGGCGTGGGTGAGGCCTGCCACGACGCCTTCGCCGAGGAGGTGCTGCGACAGCGGCCGCCCGTCGACGGCGTCGGCGAGCACGGCGCCATCGGCCACCACGAGCGCGCCGCGGAGCCCGAGCGCGTGCGCGGTGGGCAGCGCGCCGGTGGTGATGCGCCCGGTGGCGATGGTGACGTTGATGCCGGCGCGGAGGGCGCGGCCGATGGCCTGGTGGTCCTCCGGGGCGATGTGGTCACCGGGGCCGAGGAGGGTTCCGTCGAGGTCGAGTGCGAGCAGCCGGGGGAGGGTCACACCGACCATAGGTAGCAGAGCCCACGGAGCGGCGCCTCCTGTCGCTTGGATTCAGAAGCGCCCGCCCACGCTCAGCGCGCCGCCGCCCGGCAGCGCGCGCGCGTCGACGAAGTACGTCGCCGGCCGCGGGGCCTCTCGCGCGAAGTACAGCACCGTCGCGAGCACCCCGAGCGCGACGCCCCCGGAGGCGAAGCCCACCGCCACCGCGTCGTTGCCGCCGGCCGGACCGGTCACGAACCAGGTGACCCCCAGCGCCGCGCCCGCCACCGCCGCGCCCGTCGTCACGAAGAACACCCCGTCGGCGTTGCCGCGCCGCGGGCGCAGCGCCGCGAGCTCGCCGCGGGCGCCGCGCAGCCGCACGACGATGCGCTCGGTGCGGGCGCGCTCGGCGGGGTCGTCGACGCGCGCGAGGTAGCCCTGGTAGGCGGCGAGGGCGAGGTCGATCTCCCCGAGGCGCTCGCGCACCACGCCCAGGTTGAACCACAGGTTGGTGCCCGCGGGGTCGAGCGCCAGCGCGGCGTCGAGGAGCACCGCGGCGTGGCGGTAGCGCCCGGCGGCGTACGCGGCGCGCGCGGCGTCGTACTGGGCCTGCGCGGGGGCCGACACCTCCCGGGGCTCGAAGCTGGCCCTGGCCTCGCCCAGGGTCTGCGCGCGGGCGCCGAGCGGTGTGAGCGTGCACGCCAGCCCCAACACCCACCCTGCTCCGCCCGGCGATCGCACCGCGGCGGAACATAACCCCGGCGCGCCCGCCGGTGTACGGTCTTCGCGTGAAGGCACCTCGGTACGGGATGGTCGGGTTGGCGCTGGCGGCGGTCGCGCCGGGCGCAGCGGCGCAGGGCCTGGGCGACGAGGTGGTGGCCCCCGGGGCGACCGTGGCCGCGGTGAGCGGCGCCGAGGCCGCGCGGGTCAACCCCGCGGGCATCGGCCTCGGGCGCAGCTGGTCGGCGCGGATCACCCACACCGAGGAGGTGGCGCGCGGCGGGACGGCGCTCAACAGCACGGCGGCCGCGTGGGCGACGCCGCTGCCCTTCGGCTTCGGGGTGTCCGTGGGCGCGACCTTCGCGCGCCCCGACGCCTTCGCCGTGGGATCGGGCGCGCGCCTGGGGATGTGGGGCTCCGTCGACCTCGGGCTCGCGTGGTCGCTCGACCGGCGGCTGTCCATGGGAATACGCACCCGGGTATTCGCGGGCAACGGGGGCGGGGCGGGGTCGGCCGCGGAGACCGTCGACGGGCGCGTGGCGGTGGACGCCGGGGCCCTCTGGCGGCCGTCGTCCTACGGGGCCTTCGGCGTGGTGATGCGCGGCGTGACGGGCCCGCAGAACCTCGCGCTCGGCCTCGACCGCAGCGTGGTGGCGGGCCTCGCGGTGCGCCCCGTGGGCACCGACGCGTGGACCCTCGGCATCGACGGCTCGTGGGCCCAGCAAGGCAACCTCCAGGCGCGGGCGGGCACCCGCCTCGCGATTCCCCACGTGGGCTTCGCGCGCGCCGAGGCGGTGTGGGACTTCGGCCTCGACGCGTGGCGCGCGGGCGTCGGGCTCGAGCTGGTGTGGGGGCGCTACAGCGGCGGCGGCGGGGCCTTCTTCCGCAGCGACGACGCGGCGGGCTGGTACGCCAGCGCCGGGGTCGACGGCGACCGCGGGGCGGTGTCGCTCCCGACGCCGGGCGTGGCGGTGACCGTGGATCTCACCAGCGGCCCCGGGGCGCGGGCGATGGCGCGGCTGCTCCTGCGCCTCGAGCGCCTCTCGCGCGACCCGTCGGTGCGGGGGGTGATGTTCGCGCCGCGCGCGGAGGTCGGCGGGGTGGCCCACGCCGAGGAGCTCCGCGAGGCCTTCGCGCTGCTGCGCCGCCGGGGCAAGCGGGTGGCGTGTCACCTCACCGACGCGAGCGCGAGCACCTGGTACGCGTGCGCGGGCGTCGACCGGGTGAGCCTCGACCCGGCGGGCGGCGTGCGGCTCCAGGGCCTGCGGGCGATGCGGTACTTCCTCGGCCCGGCGCTGTGGTCCATCGGGGTGCGCACGGACTTCGTGCGCATCGGCGACTGGAAGAGCGCCGCGGAGCAGCTCACCCGCGCCGCCAGCACCGAGCCGGCGCGCGCCCAGGAGGAGCAGATCCTCGACGACACGATGGCCACCCTCACGGCGGGCATCGGGGCGTCGCGCTCCCTCGACGCGGCGGCGTCGCGGGCGCTGATCACGGGCGGCCCCTACACGGCCCGCGAGGCGCGGTCGCGCGGGATGGTCGACGCGGTGGTGACCCGCGAGTCCGCCGAGCGCTCCTTCGCCAACGCGCTGGGCGCGAGCCGGGTGGACGCCGACGACTACGGCCCGGCGCGCTCGCGGCGCTGGGGTGCCGGGCGTGGCGTGGCGATCATCTACGTCGACGGCGACATCGTGGAGGGCGAGAGCCAGGAGGTCCCCGTGGTGGGGATGCGCCTCGCGGGCGAGCGCACGCTCATCGAGGCCATCGAGGCGGCGGCGGCCTCCGCCAACGTGGGGGCCATCGTGCTGCGCGTGGACTCCCCCGGCGGCAGCGCGCTGGCGAGCGACCTGGTGTGGCGCGCGGTGGCGCAGGCCAACCGGCGCAAGCCCGTGGTGGCGTCGTTCGGGCGCATCGCGGCGTCCGGCGGGTACTACCTCGGCGCGGCGGCGCGGGAGATCGTCGCGAACCCGTCGACGCTCACGGGCTCCATCGGGATCTTCTACGGCAAGGCCGACGTGGCGGGCCTGCTCTCGCGGCTGCACGTCGGGGTGGAGCTCACCCGCCGCGGCGAGCGCGCGGACATGGACAGCCTGTTTCGCCCGTACACCCCCGAGGAGCGGCGCTTCCTGGCGACGAAGATCGGGGAGTTCTACGGGCTGTTCCTCCAGCGGGTGGCGGCCGGGCGGCGCCGCACGACGGCGCAGATCGACGCCGTGGGCGAAGGGCGGGTGTACCTCGGCGCGCGGGCGCACGCGCTGGGCCTGGTCGACCGCGAGGGGGGCCTGCTGACGGCCCTGCGCCGGGCGCGCGCCCTGGGCGGCCTCGCCGACGACAGCGACGTGCTCGAGCTGCCGGGCGAGTCGGGCGGGTTGTTGCGCACCATCGCGCAGCTGCTGGTGACCGAGGCGCCGGGCAGCGGGCCGAGCGCCGCCGACGCCGTGGTGTCGATGCTGCTGGGCGGTCAGGAGACCCTCGGGGTGCTTCGCTGGATGCTGACGGTGACGTCCCGGAGCGGCTCGCCGATGGCGATGGTGGAGTGGCCGCTCGCGGGGGTGGTGGGGGAGTAAGGGGTGGTAGGACGGCCTACGCCGACAGCTGCGACCCGCAGCGCGCGCCGCCGCGGGTGCGTCTCCCGGGCCCAGGCCACCCAGGCATGACACCACCGGGTGCGCCGCGCTCAGGTCGCGCTCCCGACCGGTGCGTGCCGCCGGGGCGCCGTGCCGGCGCAGCGAGTCGACCATCACGCTGTCGTCTCCCGGAGCGGCCGGCATTCCTCACGACAGGAGCGGTCCCGCGGTGGTACACCGCCCATTCACGCAACAGCCTGTCTTTGGTGGCGCGCAACTGGCGCCGACAACAGATCTTCAGGGGATTCACATATGTTCGAGCAGGCCTTCAAGAACATCGACGATGTCCTTCGCAAGGAGGCCGGCTGCGCCTCCGAGCTGGACTACACAGAACAGACCTCATGGCTCCTGTTCTTGAAGTACCTCGATGGTCTGGAGCAGGACCGGGCCGCCGAGGCTGAACTCGAGGGCAAGCGCTACGACTTCATTCTCGACAAGGCCTGGCGCTGGGACACCTGGGCCGCTCCGAAAGACCGATCAGGGAAGCTCGATCACAACAAGGCGAAGACGGGCCCCGATCTCATCGACTTCGTCAATGGCAAGCTCTTCCCCGGCCTCCACGGGTTCAAG
>CAIOSS010000434.1 GCA_903860995.1 uncultured delta proteobacterium
CCTCGGGCAGGCCCCCGGGGAAGCCCATCCCGCGCGCCGCGCGCCGCGCGCGCAGCCGCAGCGCCCCGCCCCGCGGCCCCCTCTGGATCGCCCTCGCCGCCCTCGGCCTCGTCGCGGCGCTGTGCGCGCTCGGGGTCTTCGTGTACCTCCGCACGCCCCACCGCGGCCGCGGCCGCGTGGTGCGCGTCGCCATCGCCGAGGGCACCGGCGCGGCCGGCATGACCCGCGCCCTCTGGACCGCCGGGGCCATCGACCATCCGTGGCTCTTCCACCTGCTCGCGGCCGTGTCGGGCGCGGCCGACGGCGCCCACCGCGGCACCGTCGCGCTGCGCGACGACCTGTCCCCCTACGCCATCCTCCGCACGCTCCTACGCGGCGCCGCCGGGGTGATCCGCGTGACCATCCCGGAGGGCTACACCCGCTTCGACATCGCGCGCCGGCTGGAGTCCGCGGGCATCTGCCCCGCGGCGGACTTCCTCGCCCGCACCGAGGACCCCGCCCTCCTGCGCCGCTACGGCCTCCGCGACTCCCTGGAGGGCTACCTCTTCCCGGACACCTACGACCTCCCGCCGGACTCGCCCGCCGAGCGCGTGGTCGACCGCATGGTGACCGAGGCCGCCCGGCACCTGCGCGCGCTCAAGGCGCAGCACCCCGACGGGGTCCTCCGCGCGGCCTCGCTCGCGGGCGGTGACACCGCGCCCGCTGCGCCCTCGGCCCAGGCCTTCGACCGCGCCGACCAGGTCATCGTGACGCTGGCCTCGCTGGTCGAGCGCGAGACCGGCTCCCCTGCCGACCGCGCCCACATCGCCTCGGTCTTCTGGAACCGCCTGCGCCTCCCGGACTTCCGCCCCCGCCTCCTCCAGAGCGACCCCACGGTGGTGTACGGCTGCACGGCGATGGCCGCGCGGGGCACACCCTTGCGCGCGTGCGAGCACGGCGACGGGGGCCTCCGCCGGGTCATCACCGGCACGATGCTCCTCGACCGGAGCAACCCCTTCAACACGTACACCCACGAGGGCCTGCCGCCCGGCGCCATCGCCAACCCGGGCGCGCGAGCCCTCGCGGCGGTGCTGTCTCCCACCCCCGATCAGGACCTGTATTTCGTGGCGATGGGAGACGGGCGATCAGCCTTCGCCCCGTCGCTGGAGGAGCACCGCCGCAACGTGCAGCGCTACCTCCACCGGGGCGACGCGGGCGCCGTCAGCCCTTGAAGCCGTACTCGGCCTGGAGCAGCTTCGCGATGGTCTGGAGCTGCATGTTCGACGTGCCCTCGTAGATCTTCCCGATCTTCGCGTCGCGGAAGAACTTCTCCAGGGGGTAGTCCTTGGTGAAGCCCACGCCGCCGACGAACTCCACGCACAGCGACGCCACCCGCTCGGCCACCTCGCTCGCGTGCAGCTTGGCCATCGCGGCTTCCTTGATGAAGGGCTGCCCGGCGTCCTTGAGGCGCGCGGCGTTGTAGACCATCAACCGGGCGCTCTCGATCTCCACCGCGCAGCGCGCGTACTGGAACTGCACCCCCTGGAAGTTGCCAATCACCTGCCCGAACTGCTTGCGCTCATGGATGTACTTCATGGCGTAGTCGAAGGCCCCCTGGGCGAGCCCGAGCATCTGCGCCCCGATGCCGATGCGCCCCTCGTTGAGGGTCTCGATGGCGATCTTGTAGCCCTTGCCCACCTCGCCGAGGACGTTGCCGAGGGGGACCTCGCAGTCCTCCAGGATGATCTCGCAGGTCGACGACGCCCGGATGCCGAGCTTGTCTTCCTTCTTCCCTACCGAGAACCCCGGGAAGTCCCGCTCCACCAGGAAGGCCGTGATGCCCTTGTATCCCTTGGAGGGGTCGACGTTGGCGAACACGATGAAGAGCGACGACTCGTTGGCGTTGGTGATCCACAGCTTCCGACCGTTGAGCACCCACCTGTCGCCCTTCTTCTCGGCGCGCGCGGCGAGGGCGAAGGCGTCGCTCCCGGAGCCCGCCTCGCTCAGCGCGTAGGAGCCCACCCACTCCCGCGCGAGCTTCGGCAGGTAGCGCTCCTTCTGCGCGTCGTCGGCCCAGCGGATGACCGCGTTGGCGACGAGGGTGTTCTGCACGTCGACGAGCACCGACACGCTCGGATCGATCGTGGCGAAGCTCTCCACGGCGAGCGCGGCGTTGAAGAAGCTGGAGCCCGCGCCGCCGTACTGCTCGGGCACCTCGATGCCCATCACCCCGAGGTCGAAGAGGTCGGGGAGGAGTTCCTTGTCGAGGGCGCCGTGATGGTCCATCGCGGCCACGCGGGGCGCGACCCGGTCGCGGGCGAACCCGATGACGGCATCGCGAAACATCTTCTCGTCGGGCGAAAGCTGGGTGAGCGAGGTCATGCGCGGAATGTAGGGCCAACCCCCCGCCGACCTCAACGTGTCCGACGTCCGCTCGGCGGACACCGACCACTTCGGTCACCGGACGGTGACGCAAAACGTCAGACGGGTGGTCGTGCTGGGCGCTCCAGCTTCCGGCACGGCCATCGCGATTCTGCATCGCGGCAGCTACGGCACAGGCCATGCTGGGCCGTAATGAGAACCATGGGTGCTTGCCGCTCCACCACCTCTAAAGAAGGTCAGTGGGCTGTGGGGAGCATGCCTCCGGGTGTTGGGGGCACAGGAGAGATGATGCGAAATCAAGAAGGTAGACGTCGGGAAGTCAGCGCCATGCAGCGGGGCTTCACCCTCGTCGAACTCATGATCGTCGTGGTGATCCTCGGCATCCTGTCGGCGGTCGCGATTCCAGCCTTCAGCCGCTATGTGAAGCGCAGCAAGACCACCGAGGCGACCGGTGGCATCGCTTCGATGTACCGACTCCAGCTCGCCTACTACGAGAACACCCAGGAGCGCTCGGCCAGCACCACCTTCGCGACGTGCCCCGCGATGCCCACGGCGGCGCCCACCGCCAGCAAGTACCCCTCGAACGTCGTGATGTGGATGGCCAGCTCCGAGTGGAACACCCTCGGCTTCGTCATCGATCACCCGCACTACTACCAGTACGCGACCGACGGCAGCAACACGGCGGTGGTCGTGCGCGCCGTCGGGGACATCGACGGCGACAACAGCCGGTCGACCTTCTCGCGCGCGGGCGTCATGAACTCCGGCGAGATCCAGGGCGCGCAGATCAACGTCGTCAGCGAGCTGGAGTGACCGCGCAGTCCTCGGCCACGAGGGCACACAGCCGCGCGAGCCCCTCCGCGAAGTGATCGGGCCTCGGTAGCAGGCTCAGCACCATGTGCCCGTCGCCGGGCACGTCGAAGAAATACCCCGGCTGCACCAGCACCCCTCGCTCCAGGAGGCCGAGCACCCACGCGTCGTCGTCGCGGGTCGTCGGCAGCCGCAGCACCGCCGACCAGCCGCCCTCCGCCGGGAGCAGCGAGATCGCGCTGTCGCCGCCCAGCGCTCGCCCGAGCGCCGCGAGGTTGGCCGCGACTCGCTCGCGCACCGGGCGCTGCAGCGCCTCGCTGCGCCGTAGCCACGCGGGGGCCGCGCGCAGCACCGGGGCACCGACGGAGAGGAAGCAGTCGGCGACGTGCTCGAGCCGGCGGAGGGCCTCGACGCGCGCGGCCTCGGGGCCGTGGACGTGCACCCAGCCGAGCTTCATCTGCGGGAGCGCGAGGGTCTTGCTGAGGCCGCTGAGGGTGAACGTGAGCACCTCGTCGCAGGTGACGAAGCTGGGCGCCCGTCGGTCGTCGACCCGGTGCGGATACTCCAGGAACACCTCGTCGACGAGCAGCGCGAGGTCGTGGCGGCGGCAGCGCGCGATGAGCTCGGCGCGCAGGTCGAGGGTGATGTACGCGCCCGACGGGTTGTTGGGGTGCACCAGGGCGACGGCCCGGGTGCGCGGGGTGATGGCGGCGTCGAGGGCGTCGAGGTCGAGCTCCCAGCGGCCGTGCCACGTCGAGCCGACGGGGGTGAGGGCGACGCTCTGGAGGCGGGCGAGGTCGTCGAGCAGGGGGTAGCTCGGGTGCGCCACGATCACCGCGTCGCCGGGGTCGCAGAGCAGCGTGAAGAGCCAGCCGTAGGCCTCGCTGGTGCTGGCCGCGAGGCGCAGGCGCGCGGGGTCGACGGCGTAGCCCAGCGAGGCGTAGTGGGCGGCCACGGCGGCGCGCGCCGGCAGCGGACCCGCGGGGTCGGGGTCGTAGCCGACGACGCCGGGGTCGGCGAGCGCGGCGACGAGCTCGGGGGGGAGGGCCGGGAGGCCGACCGCGGTGGGGTTCGAGGCGGTGAGGTCGAGCAGCCCGGGGAGCGCGCGGCGCGCGGCGATGGCGACGCTGAGGGCGGACGGGGCGGTGATCCACCCGGTGCGCTCAGAGAGCATCCGCGGACCTCATCAGCGCCGCGGACTCCTCCGGGGAGAACACGGTGCAGGACATTCCGCTGGAGAGCTCGAAGCCCGCGTCGCCGCCCCGCCGCACCTGGATCTCGAGGAACCAGTGCGCCCAGGGCTCCTCCCAGCGGGCCCGCGCAGGCTGCCGCAGGAGGATGTTGTAGTCCGCGTCGCCGGACACCCGCCGAACGCGCCGGAGCGTGTCGCGGAGCATCGCCGCCAGCGGGGGCAGCAGCGCGTCGGGCGTCGCGCCGAGGTGGGGGATGGGCGCGCGCGGGACGATCCACGCCTCGTGCGAGCGCGCCGAGGCCCACGGGCAGAGGGCGACGAAGTGCGGGTCGAGCGCGACGACCCGCTCGCCGGCCTCGACCTCGGCCTCGACGAGCCACTGCACCAGCGACGAGCCGCGGCGCCGGTGGTGGCGCGCGGCCACCGCGTCACGCCGGCGCACCCCCGGCGGGACCACGGGGCAGGTGAGCACCTGCGAGTGCGGGTGGCGCAGCGAGGCCCCCGATCGCGGCCCGCGGTTCTTGAAGAGCAGCACCGCGGCGGCGTCGGGCCGCTGGGCGAGCGCGCGGTGCCGAGACCGGTGGAGGTCGAGCACCACCGCGAGGGCCCCGGCGTCGAGGTCGGACAGGTCGGCGTCGTGCTCCCTCGTCTCGACGATCACCTCGTGGGCGCCCACCGCGGCGCGCTCGCGGAATACCTCATGGGGTAAGGTGCGGCCGGTCGGCGCCCCATCGGCCATCATCGGGAAGCGGTTGGTGACGGCGCGGGCCACCCAGCGGCCGTCGGGGCCGAGGCGCTCCTCGGTGGACGGGTCGGTCTGCCGCTCGTGGCCCGGGCAGAAGGGACAGTGGCTGGCGTCCCGCAGGGCGTCCAGCCGGCTGGTCATGTCGCGCGGGGTGTCGCGCCGATGGGCGGCGAGCAGGCACCAGCGCGCGGTGAGCGCGTCCCAGCGGAGCGAGGGGTCGGGGGCGGGGGGAGTTGGCACCGTTGGCGCTCCCCCGCTACCGCAACACGCCACCGCCGCGCAACGCGCGCCGCGGCGGGCGCCGGTGCTCGTAGCCGTCGCGCTCGCGAGGAGAGGTCTGTTATGGTCCGCGCCACGGCCGAGCGTCTGGTCGTGAACCACTGGAGCGTCCGATGCCGAAGTTCCACAAGAAGCACAAGCACTACGCCAGCGTCGGTCGGCCGCGCGAGAGCCTCGTGCCCCCGGCCCCGGAGGCCGCCGAGGCGCTCCTCGAGGTGATGACCATCGCCGCCTGCGTCGACGGGAAGATGGAGGCCCAGGAGAGCCACCAGCTCTGCGAGCAGATCCGCGCGACGCCGGGCTTCACCCACCTCGACAACCACGCGCTCGCCCGCACCGTCGAGGGCTTCGTGCTGCGCATCGCCGCCGAGGGCATCCCCGCCCGCGTGCGCGCCATCGCCAAGGCCATCGGCGACGACATCGAGGCCCGCGAGGAGGCCTTCGCCCTCGCGACCCTCTTCGTCCTCTTCGACGGCGAGGTCGGCGACGACGAGCAGGAGTTCCTCGAGCTGCTCCAGAAGGGCCTCCACCTCTCCGACGAGCGCGCCAGCCACATCTCGTCGCTCCTCGCCGAAGCCGACTGACACCCCCGCTTCGCACCCTTCCGCTTCGCGGTGCGTCGTCGGCTTCACTGCCGCGCTGCGGCATCCACCGCCTCACGCGCCGCGTCGTTGCGCTGCGCGAAAGACGGTCGGAGAGTGGTGTTCTCGGCGCGGCACGATGAAAGTCGGCGCGCGTCGTGGGGTGCCCAGCCGGGAGCGCCCGCGGCCGAGAACGCGAAGTGCAGTAGGTGTTGCCATGAGCGAAGAGACGTCGATGACGGTGCTGCGGACGGCCCGGCTGGAGCTGGTGCCCATCACGCTGAACCTGGTCGAGGCCGTGATGGCCGATCACTGCGCCGACGTCGAGGCCATCGCCGGGGCGAGGTTTCCCGGTAAGTGGCCGGGCCGCGCGCTCATCGAGCGGGCCTTCAGCGCGTCGGTCGAGCGCATCCGCGCCAACCCCTCGCTGCGGCTCTGGGGCGACCGGCTGATGATCGCCAGCCACCCCACGGGGGAGCGCATCATCGTGGGCAGCGTGGTGTTCCACGGCGCGCCCGACGACGGCGGGGTGGTGGAGATCGCGTACGGGGTCGAGCCGAGCTCGCAGGGGCAGGGCTACGGCGCCGAGGCCACCTGCGCGATGGTCGAGTGGGCGCTCGATCAGCCGGGCGTGTGCGCGGTGACGGCGTCGACCTTCCCGTGGCACACCTCGTCGGTGAAGATCATCCGGCGCGCGGGCATGGAGCACTGCGGCTGGCGCGAGCACGACCTGCTGGGCGACCTGGAGGTGTTCGAGCGTCGGCGCTCCGCCCCCGCGATCTTCGTCGGCGCCACCACCCGCCTCGCGGCCACCCTGGCGGTCAACCACCGGGCAGGCTGACGCTCAGTCGCTCCAGCGGGGGTATGGAGCGCGGGGCGGCGCTGGGGGGGTGGAGGTGACCGAGACCACCGGGGTGCGGCTGGTCGAACGGCGATGGGAACGGCGGCGACGGGCGCGCGTCGCGACGGCGGGGCTCGGCGCGTCGTCGACGTAGGCCGCGGGCGCGGAGGCAGGATCGGGTGGAGGGAGCGCGACGGGCGCGACGGCCTCCGGCACGGGCGCCGGGGGAGCGGGCGTGGGGCGTGGAGGCGCGGCGGTCCCGGCGGGGGCGAGGGGGGCCAGCGCGCGGCGGCGCATGGGGAGGGCGGTGAAGAGGGCGATGCCGAGGCCGAGCAGGAGCGCGAGGAGGGTGGCGGTGCGGGTGGCGGTGACCCGCGGGTGACGGGCGGAGCCGGCGAAGGGGCCGCTGGTGAGGCCCGCGCGGGCGCCCTCGACGGGCAGCGCCTCGATGGCCCGCAAGAACTCCTCGGCCGACGCCGGTCGATCACCCGGGCGCTTCTGGAGCGACGCGGCGACCAGGGCGTCGAGGGAGGGGTGGATGTTCCCCCCGGGGTTGAGGTCGAGCACCCGGGGCGGAGGGGTCAGGATGTGGTGGGCCATCACCACGACGGCGTCGTCCTCGCCGAAGGGCACCACGCCGGTGAGCATCTGGAAGAGCATCACGCCGACGGCGTAGAGGTCGCTGCGCCCGTCGAGGGTCCGACCCTGCGCCTGCTCGGGGGACATGTACCGCGGCGTGCCGAAGACCGTGCCCTCCTGGGTGGAGAGCGGGTCGATGGGGGCGTCGACCCCGCCGGGGCGGATCTTCGCCACCCCGAAGTCGACGACCTTCACCAGCTCCTCGGCGTCGGCGTGCGCCTCGACGCGCGCGAGGAAGATGTTGTCGGGCTTCAGGTCGCGGTGGACGATGCCCGCGCGGTGGGCCTCCGCGAGCGAGCGCAGGATGCCCGTGGCGATGCGCAGCGCCTCCGACACGGGGAGCGCGCCGTCGCGGCGAAGTCGGGTGGAGAGCATCTCGCCCTCCAGGAGTTCCATCACCAGGAAGAGCAGTCCGTCGGGGGTCTGCCCGAAGTCGAGGACCGCGACCGTGTTGGGGTGCCGCAGGTTGGACAGCGCCTGCGCCTCGCGGTGGAAGCGCGCCACCGTGTCGGGGTCGCGGCCGAGCTCGCGGCGCAGCACCTTCACGGCCACGTCGCGCCCGAGCGCCCGCTGCTCCGCGCGGTACACCGTACCCATGCCCCCGACGCCCAGCCGGTCGAGGATGTCGTAGCGCTCGGCCAGCACCGTGCCGATGAGGGCGTCATCCATCGAGCGCTCGAAGGCCGCCACCGTCAACAGGCGGCGGTTGTCGTGCGCGCACCGCGTGACCGATCCGTCGTAGCTGATCTGGCAGGCGGGGCAGATGCGCATGCGGGTCTTGGTGATGCTCCGTTGCTCCGATGGACGTGATAGGTTCCGCGGCCTGTCGTGGACTCCGCCGACTCGGCCGCGATTCACCGCTCAAGGGCACCGGCCCCGCGATGGTACGCCATCACTGTGGGCCTCGTCTGCGCGCTCGCGCTGTACGATGTCACCGCCCACGCCACGCCGCTAGCCGAACCCTGGCGCATCGCCCGGGCTGACCCGCTTTCCCGGCTCCGCAGCACCGACCTCGCCCGACGGCGAGGCGGGGCGTACGCCATCCTGCGGGCCCGGCTCGCCGGTCGGGTGCTCAGCTCCGAGGTCGACCGAAGCGCGGAGGACGACGCGCTCCTCGCGCTGCTCGCGCAGGAGCCCGACCTCTCGGCCCGGCTCACGGCGCTCACCGCCCTCGCGCTCCCGGCGGGTCGGGACGCCCGCTCGCTCGTGGCGCGCGTCGAGGCGCTGCGCCTCCCCGAGCTCGCCCCGCCGGCGCTGGCGCTCGCGGCCCTGCACGCCCTCGGCACGCCCGAGGCGCAGCTCGACGCGGCCCGGGCGCGCGGCAGCGTGGTGCCCGACGACGAGCTCGCG
>CAIOSS010000435.1 GCA_903860995.1 uncultured delta proteobacterium
AGACCGGTTCGGGATGAAACATCCCTGTGGGTCAGTTTCCTCCGGCGCTGGTGTCGCTCTCGCGACCTCCGCTCGCCGTCGGGGAGGGCGGTTTTACTCGCTCTCCGTCTGCCGTCAACTTTTTTCTAGTTGCCGACTTCTTTTCTTCCCCTGCCTCGGGGCCCTTCGTCAGGGCCCGTTCGTCAGCGGGAGGCGGTGTCTACGCCCGTCTTCGGACACCGTCAAGCATCTTGCACAGAAATAGTTCAGCCCCCCGCGGCGACCGGCAAACGCAGGCCTTCCAGCTCGCGGGCGAACTTCTCGGCCATCAGGCGGTTGAGGTTGAACAGCCCGTAGCAGGTCGACAGCGGCGGGATGCGCGCGTCGACGCCGTTGGAGAAGCTCTCCACCGCGCGCTTGAGCAGGTCGGTGGTCATGTCGAGGCGCTGCTGCACCACCGCGGCGCGGCTCGCCGACGAGAAGCCCCAGAACGCGCACGCGTCGGAGAACGACAGCGGCTGCCCCCGGAGGAACTTCCGCAGCGCGTCGGCCTTGCCGATCTGCTGGAGCGCGTTGACGTCCATCGCCGTGAGCGTCGCCGTGCTGGTCATCGGCCGCGACTCGGACACCGCTGCGGGCTTCAACTCGCGCACCGGCTTCGCCGCCCTCACCGGCGCGGGCCGGCTCGCCTTCGGCGCGGGCTTCGCCGCGGGCTCGCTCGCCACGCGCAGCGGCGCGGGCCGCTCGACCTTCTCCTCGACGACCTTTTCCTCGATCACCTCGGCCGCGGGCGCCTCGACGCCGACGTTGTCCTGGATGGTCGCCAGCGTGCGCGCCACCGTGCGGCCCTTGCGCGACAGGCGGTACGTGCGCTGGTCGGTGTGCTCGAGCCACCCGAGCCCGCAGAGCCCGTCGGCGCCAGAGAGCTTCGCGAGCACGCGGTTGGAGTCGGGGTACAGCCGCTCGAAGCCGCGCAGCGAAAACGACTCCGGAAACATCTTCCACGACCGCACGATCAGGTCTTCGACGGAGAAGTTCTCGGGGTCGCTGCCCATCGCAACGGCGGCCATCAGGATCTTCTGGCGTACGGTCAGTTCAGCGCTCATCGGTGTGGTCCCTCGTTCCTCGGTGGCCATTTAGGCTGCGGAGAAACGCGATCGCCAAGAAGCGTGCACACATCGCGTTTCGGTCAACTCGCGCGGCGGCTGCAATACCTCGCGGCGAGCAGTCCAGTTCCCGACACCCGCGCGACCGCGTGCTCGCCGCCGTGCGCGAGGTGTCGCAGCACGCGCGCCACGAGCAGCACGTCTCCCTCGCCCACGGCCTTCGCCGCGCCCGCCGCGTCGAGCGCCGCGCCCTCATCCGTCGGCAGCGCGGCCTCGACGCGCGCCTGCAGCGCGAGCACCTCGCCCGCCGCCCGCTTGCCCGCCTCCACGCCAGGCTGGTGGTACGCGTTGATGTCCACCAGCGTCGCGTAGAGCCCCACCGCCCGCTCGTAGAGCGCGATGAGCATGCCCACGCCGCGCGCGTCGGCCTCGTGGATGGTCACCGTCAGCGACGGCCGCCCCTTCTCCGCGAGCGCCTTGCGCGTGCCCTCCAGATACCCGAACAGGTAATCTGCGGAGGTCACCCCGGGGTCGACCTCGGCGCTCGCGCCGGCCCGCGCGCGCAGCACCTCGATGAAGGTCACGAAGAAGTCGTCGCGCCCGTCGCGCAGCTGCTGCACGAAGGCGTGCTGGTCGGTGCTGCCCTTGTTGCCGTACACCGCGATGCCCTGGTTCACCGTGGCGCCGGAGAGGTCCTTCTCCTTGCCCAGCGACTCCATCACCAGCTGCTGGAGGTAGCGCGAGAACAGCTCCAGCCGATCTTTGTACGGCAGCACCACCATCGCCCGGTCGCCGTGCCCGTCGCCCGTCAGGTACCACGCCGCCGCCAGCGCCGCCGCAGGGTTGCGATGCCACCCCTCGCGCCGCGTCGCGGCGTCCATCGCCCGAGCACCCGCCAGCATCGCGTCGACGTCGATGCCCTGCAGCGCCGCGGGCAGCAGCCCCACCGCCGACAGCTCCGACGTGCGCCCGCCGACCCAGTCCCACATCGGGAACACCTCGCGCCACCCCTGCGCCCGCGCCAGGCGGTCGAGCTCGCTCCCCTCGCCGGTCACCGCCACCGCGTGCTGCCCGAACGATAGCCCATCGCCCTCGTACGCCCGCGCGACCTCCAGCATCCCGTTGCGGGTCTCCTTGGTTCCGCCAGACTTCGAGATCACCACAGTGAGCGTAGCGGCGAGCCCGACGCCGGCCCGCAGCCGCGCTACCACCCGGTCGATGCCGTCAGGGTCGGTGTTGTCGATGAAGGCCGCGCGCATCCGGTCGCCCGCCCCGCCGAGCGCGTGCGACACGTACTGCGGCCCCAGCGTCGACCCGCCGATGCCGATCACCAGCACCTGCTCGAAGCGGGCGCCCAGCGGGTTGCCCAGCTCGCCGGAGTGAACCCGCGCCGCGAAGGCCTTGATCTGCGCGAGCGCGTCGTGGATGGCCGCGGTGAGCGCGGGCTCGGGCGCCAGCTCGGGGGCGCGCAGCCAGTAGTGCCCCACGCGGCGGTTCTCGTCAGGGTTGGCGACGAACCCGGACTCCAGGGCCGCCATCGCCGTCCCCGCGCGCGCGAGCCGCGGGGCCATCACCTCCATCGCGTCAGGGTCGAGCGCCATCGCCGTGAGGTCGACGGTCAGCCCCAGCGACTCGTCCTCGATGCACCAGAACCCGTCGACCACCCGCTCGTCTGACATCGCCGCTCTCCTCCGTGTAGCTAAGGGTCCGCGACGCTAGCATGGCGGAGGCATCGCCCCGTCGCGCCGCCGAAGCTCTGGTAGCATCGCACGATCATGCTCACCCGCCTCGTGGTGCGTCGCCTGCGACTGCTCACCGACGTCACCGTCGACCTCGAACCCGGCCGCCCCCTCGTCATCCTCGGCCCGTCGTCGTCAGGGAAGAGCACCCTGCTCGAAGCCCTCGACCTCTTCGCCGCCGTCTCGGGCGAAGGGGTCGACCGCGCCGCCGAGCGCCGCGGGGGCTACGAGCACATCCAGACCCTCGGGCAGACCGAGTCCATCGAGCTCGTCGCCACCCTCCGCAGCGACACGCCCGGCGCGGCGGCCAGCACGTCGTTTCGCTACGGGCTGCGCGTCGGCCAGGGGCGGCCGCGCGGGCCCGCCGAGATCGAGCGCGAGTGGTTCGACACCTCCGACGGCACCAACACCCGCTCGCAGGTGCAGGTCATCGCCGGCGACGCCTCGATGGTGGCGTTCTACAACCCCCGCGATGGATCGGGCGGCGGCGGGGCCATGGGCTCCCACGACGCGCTGCTCACCGCGCGTCGCACCCTCGCCGACCTGCGCATCTACCCCGCCTTCGTGCACACCCCCGCGTGGTGGCGCGACGCCCGCGAGGGCCCGATGCCCCCGCGCGAGTCCGCCGTCGTCGCGGAGAGCCCCGTGCTCGACCGCCGCGGCATCGACCTCATCAACACCCTGCACCACCTCCACAGCCACGCCGACCATGCCTGGGAGGCCTTCCTGGTCAACCTCCGCGCGGTGTTTCCCACCGTCGGCCGCGTGGAGTTTCCCGCCGCCCCCAACGCCGCAGGGCGCATCACCCTCGCCTGGCGAGACGAGCGCTTCCCCGCGCAGCGACTCCTCCCGTCGCAGCTCTCCGAAGGGGTCGTGCGCTGGATGTCCATCCTCGCCGCCCTGCTCTCCCCGTGGCGCCCCGCCATGATCGCCTTCGACGACCTCGAGCAGGGCCTCGACACTGGCACCTTCATGCCCCTCGCGCACCTGCTCCAGGGGGCCGCGGCGCGCGGCGACGTGGTGGTCACCACCCGCTCGAAGGAGCTCGCCCTCGCCTGCCAGCACCAGGGCGCGCGGGTGCTCGTCGCCACCCCCGGTCCCCACGGCACGCGCTTCGAAGGGTAGTTCCCCGCTATCCTCCCGACGATGTCCCCGCGCCTCACCCCGCTCGCGGTCCTGCTGGTTCTCGGGTGCGCGCCCGGCGACTCCGTCGTCGGCGGTCCCGACGGCGCCGCCGCGCCCGATGTCACCGTCGACCCCCTCGACGCCGCCATCGACGCGCCGCCGCCCGGCTGCCGCGCCGACCCCGACTGCGACGACGGCGTGTCCTGCACCCTCGACGCCTGCCGCGGCGGCCGCTGCGAGCACTCCCCCTCCAGCGCCCTCTGCCCCGCAGGATCTGCCTGCGACCTCGCCCGCGGCTGCCGCCCCGCCCGCCCCTGCACCGAGGGCGCCGCGTGCCGCGACGACGACCCGTGCACCGTCGCCGAGCGCTGCGACCCCGCCCGGCGCGTGTGCGTCTTCGACGAGCTCCCCGCGGAGACCCCGTGCGGGACGGCGGGCTCCGGGCGCGCCTGCCGCGGCGGCGCCTGCCAGTGCCCCGCGAGCCGACCCGCCGAGTGCGAAGGCCGCTGCGTCGACCCCGCGAGCGACGCGCAGCACTGCGGCCGCTGCGGCAACGCCTGCGTCGCCGGCTCCTGGTGCCGCACCGGCGCCTGCGCCGGCCCGTCGCCGCCGGTGCACTGCCCCGCCGTCGGCTGCGTCGACCCGCGGGTCGCCAACGCCCACTGCGGCGCC
>CAIOSS010000436.1 GCA_903860995.1 uncultured delta proteobacterium
CGTCAGGTCGCTCGGAGGTGATCGCGCCGAGCTCCTCGCGGCGGCGGCCGAGGCCGTCGGCGAGGCGGGGAGCGACGCGCGTCCGAGCGAGGCCATCGCGCTTGAACTGGAATGGCCCGACGGCCTCCCGGACGAGCAGCGCATCGCGTCGTGGCGCTCGGCCGTGCGGCGACGCCTCGACGAGCAGCGCTTCGCGTTGCGCCGGGTGGCCACCCTGGAAGACTCCCCGCGGTGGACGCGGGCGGTGCTCCTCGGTGAGTCACGGCGCGGTTGACAACACCCCACCCTGCGCAGAAGAGAGCCATCACTCCCGTGGCAATCGTCGAATCGCTGATGGACCTCGTGGGCGCGACCAGCGCCCTCCGCCTCCGCCAGATCCCGTCGCCCGGCGGCGCCGAGGTCTGGGTGAAGCTGGAGCAGCAGAACCCCGGCGGCTCGGTGAAGGACCGCATCGCCGTCGCCATGCTCGACGACGCCCTCGCCCGGGGCCTGATCGCGCGCGGCGGCACCGTGGTCGAGCCCACCAGCGGCAACACGGGCATCGGTCTCGCGCTCGCCTGCCAGGCCCGCGGGCTCAAGCTGGTGCTCACCATGCCCGAGTCGATGTCCCTGGAGCGCCGCGCGCTGCTCAAGGCCTACGGCGCCGAGCTCGTGCTCACGCCCGAAGACCAGCAGCTCGACGGCGCCATCGCGAGGGCCCGGGCCCTCGTCGCAGAGCTGCCCGGCGCGTTCATGCCCGAGCAGTTCGACAACCCCGCCAACCCCGCCGTGCACGCCGCGACCACGGGGATGGAGATCGTCGAGGCCTTCCCGCGCATCGACGCCTTCGTCGCGGCCGTCGGCACGGGGGGCACCGTCACCGGCGTCGGCCGCGCCCTGCGCCAGCACCGGCGGGGCGCGCGCGTCATCGCGGTCGAGCCCGAGCGCTGCGCCACCATCTCGCGCGGGGAGCGCGGGCCCACGAAGATCCAGGGCACCGCGCCGGGCTTCGTGCCGGGCAACTACGACCCGGCGGTGGTCGACGAGGTGCGCACGGTCTCGGATGAAGACGCCTGGCGCACCAAGCTGCGCCTCGCCCGCGAGGAGGGCCTGCTCGTCGGCATCTCCGCGGGCGCCAACGTCTTCGTGGCCTGCCAGGTGGCCGCGGCGCTCCCGCCCGATGGCGTCGTGGTGACGGTGCTCTGCGACACCGGCGAGCGGTACTTCTCCCTCGACACCTACTTCGCCCAGGGCCCCGTGTAGATGGTCCCGCTCGTGGCGGTGGTCGGCGTCGGGGGTCTCGGGTGCCCCGTGGCCCTCGCGCTCGCGGAGGCAGGCGTCGCGCTGCGGCTCATCGACGAGGACACGGTCGAGCGATCCAACCTGCATCGGCAGGTGCTGTTCGACGAGGCGGACGTCGGTCGGTCGAAGGTGGAGGCCGCGAGGGATGCGCTCCGACGCATCGCCCCGGGAGCGAGGGTCGAGACGCGGGCGGAGCACCTGGTGCCCGAGCGGGCGGGAGAGCTGTTCGATGGGGTCTCGCTGGTCGTCGAGGGGAGCGACAACCTCCCGACGAAGTTCCTGGCGGCGGACGCGGCGCGCGGTGCTGGGGTGCCCGTGGTGCACGGCGCCTGCGTCGCGTGGCACGGCACCGTGCTGCCGGTGTGGTGGGGCGACGGCGCCTGCTACCGCTGCGTGTTCGAAGAGGTGCCCGACGAGGAGGCCACCAGTTGTGCCATCGCCGGGGTGTACGGGCCGGTGACCTCGGTCATCGGCGGGCTCATGGCTGCCGACGCCCTGCGGCTGCTCCGCGGCGATCGCTCCACGGCCGGGCACCTTGCGCGCTTCGACGGGTGGAACCAGACATTTCGGGCGAACCGCTTCGCCCGTCGGGCCGGCTGCCCGCTGTGCGCCCGGGGCTGATGTTCCACTGGACCGCTCGGTGTTTTCAGTTTATTGAACGCGCGAAACGGACGCTCCCAAGGAGGCTCTCGATGGCGATCACGGTGCGGGTTCCGACGCAGCTTCGGACCCTGACGGCAGGCAGGGAAGAGGTTACTGGCACGGGCGCCACGGTGGGCGAGCTCATCGACCAGCTCGAGGGCGCACACCCCGGCCTCAAGGACCGCCTGCTCGACGCCAAGGGCATCCGGCGCTTCGTGAACCTCTATCTCAATGAAGACGACGTCCGTTTCCTTGACGGGCTCAACACCCGCCTGAAGGACACCGACACCCTCACCATCGTCCCGGCGATCGCGGGCGGATGAGCGATCCGCGCGTCGACTACGCGCGCTTCGGTCGGCAGATCGCACTGCCCGAGCTCGGCCCCGAGGGCCACCGGCGACTGTCGATCACCGCGGTGCGCTTCGAGCCCGACAGCGACCTGTTGCGGAGCACCCACGAGCGGGCGGGAGGCAGGGTCTCGCAGGACGCGGCCCTCGTGGTGGCCGTGCCAGACGCCACGAGCCGGTCGGTCGCCGCGTGGGCGAGCATCGAGGCCGCGAGGCGGGTCCTGGGGCAGAGCCCTCAGGTGATTCCTGAAGGGTTGCTGGCGCGGTTGGGCCGTTGATGCTTCGCCCGAAGAGGCTCGACTCCATCCTCGATGCGGTAGGCAACACGCCGCTCCTGCGCCTGCGGGCGCTGGAGCGCGACACCCCCGGGGTGGAGATCTACGCCAAGCTGGAGTTCCAGAACCCCGGCGGCTCGGTGAAGGATCGCCCGGCCAGGGAGATGTTCCTCGATGCCATCGCGAGGGGCGACCTCACCCGCGACCGGGTGCTCATCGACTCGACCTCGGGCAACACGGGCGTGGCGTACTCCCTCGTCGGCGCCGCGCTCGGGTACCGCGTCGCGCTGGTGATGCCCTCCAACGTCTCCCAGGCGCGCAAGGACATCACCCGCGCCTTCGGGACCGAGATCGTCTACTCCGACCCGATGGAGGGCAGCGACGGCGCCATCCGCCTCGCCCGCAAGCTCGTGGCCGAGAGCCCCGACCGGTACTACTACCCCGACCAGTACTCCAACCCGAGCAACCCGGGCGCGCACTACCGCACCACCGGCGCGGAGATTCTCGCGGACGTGGGCGACCGTATCACCCACTTCGTCACGGGCCTCGGCACCACCGGGACGATGATGGGCACCACGCGTCGCTTGAAGGAGCACCACCGCCCGATCCGCTGCGTGGCGGTGCAGCCCGCCGACGCGCTGCACGGCCTGGAGGGCCTGAAGCACCTCCCGAGCTCGCTGGTGCCTCCGATCTACGACGACGCGCTGCCCGACGACACCATGTGGGTCAACACCGAGGATGGCTGGGACATGACCGACCGGCTCTGGGAGCAGGAGGCCGTGCACGTCGGGCACAGCGCCGGGGCCAACGTCTTCGCGGCCCATAGCATCGCGCGCGACCTGTCGGCGCGCGGCGAGCCGGGATGCGTGGTGACCATCCTGTGTGACCGCGGCGACCGGTATTTCCTCCCGCTGAAGTGGGAACGTCTCTACACCTGGTGAAGAGGAGCCGAGCGATGCGCACTCGTCGATGGCTGATGGGCGATCTGGTGATTCCGCAGGACATCCTCGACGACGTCGAAGCGCACGCCCGCGAGGCGTACCCGGGCGAGTGCTGCGGGCTGCTCTCGGGCCCCGCGGGCGACCCCCGCGCGATCACCTCCGGGCGGCGGCTGACCAACCTCGCCGACCGCTACCACGCGCTCGACCCGGAGACCTATCCCCGCACCGCGAAGGACGCGTACATCATCGACGGGATGCTGATGCAACGCGCGCTCGCCGAGGGCGACGCGGGGGGCGTCCCGGTGAAGGCCGTCTATCACTCGCACTGCGACTGCGGCGCGTACTTCTCGAAGGAAGACCAGCTCGTCGCCGCGCCCGATGGCACCCCGGTGCTGCCCGTGGTCTACCTCGTGACGAGCGTGCGCGGCGGAGGCGTGGTCGACGACCACAAGCTCTTCGCATTCCACGAGGGCGAGTGGGTAGAGGCGCCCTTCACGATCGGCTCTCGACCATCGATGATGTGACCTCTGGGGGTCACCTCCGGTCCAACCCGAGGAAGGCCCGGGTGCGCTCGTGTTTCGGGTGGTCGATGACCTCCCTCGACGGCCCGTCCTCGATGATGCGCCCGCCGTGGAGCACCAGCGTGCGGTGGCTGACGTCGCGGGCGAAGCGCATCTCGTGGGTGACCACGAGCATCGTGAGGCCGTCGGCGGCGAGGGCGCCGAGCACGTCGAGCACCTCGCCCACCCGCTCGGGGTCGAGCGCGCTGGTGGGCTCGTCCAGCAGCAGGGCCTCGGGGTCCATGGCGAGGGCCCGGGCGATGGCGACGCGCTGCTGCTCGCCGCCGGACATCTCGTGGGGGTACGCGCCCTCCCGGTGCGACAGGCCCACCCGGGCGAGCAGCGCCTTCCCACGCTCCGTGGCCTCCGCGAGGGGCACCCTCTTCACGTGCACGGGCGCCTCGATGACGTTGCCGAGGGCCGTGCGGTGGGCGAAGAGGTTCCACTGCTGGAACACCATCCCGACGCGCTGCCGCACCCGGTGGAGCGCCGCGCGGTTGGCCTTCGCTCCGCCCGGGACGAGCCGGTCGCCGCCGACGGTGACCGCGCCGCCATCGAAGGACTCCAGGCCGTTGAGGCAGCGCAGCAGGGTGCTCTTGCCGCCGCCCGAGGGGCCCACCAGCGCGACCACCTGGCCCCGGGCGAAGCTCGCCGTGATGCCGTCGAGGATCGTCCGGTCGCCGTAGACCTTGCGCAGCTCGTGGACCTCGATCATGAGCGCGCCAGCCTCGCCTCGAGCCGCTGCGCCAGGAGCGACAGCGGGTAGCTCATCGTGAAGTACATCAGCGCGCAGAGCGCGCCGGGGAGGCCCCAGCCCCGGATGTCGACGGCGGTGATGGTCATCTGCTTGGTGAGCTCGACCACCGTGATGACCGACACCAGCGAGCTGTCCTTGAGCAGCGCGATGAAGTCGTTGGTCACCGACGGGAGCGCGAGGCGGAAGGCCTGCGGCAGCACCACCCGGCGCAGCGCCAGGGGCGTGGTCATGCCCAGCGAGAGGGCCGCCTCCATCTGGCCGCGGGGCACGGCCTGGATGCCCGCGCGGTACACCTCGGCCTCGTAGGCGGCGTAGTTCATCCCGAGGCCCAGCACCGCGGCGGACAGCGCGTTGAGCCTCACGATGGGCGCGAGGCCGTAATAGAGCACGTAGAGCTGGAGCAGCACCGGCGTGCCCCGGTAGAGCTCGACGTACGCGCCCGCGATTCGGGAGAGCGCCGGAGGGCCGTAGAGGCGCGCGACCGCGAGCCCGAGGCCCAGCGGGATGGCGAGGCACATCGCGAGCGCCGAGAGCAGCAGCGTCACGAGCGCGCCCTTCCCGAAGAGCGCGACGTGCGACCAGCCGAAGCGCTGCCCCGCGGCGGCCGTGCCCAGCATCCGCCGCTGGTCGTCGTCGGTCCAGGTGACGAGCCGGCGCTGGCGGTCGTTGAAGATGTTGGCGCCGCGCAGGATGCGCTCGAGCTCGCCGCTGGCGGTGATGCGCGCGAGGGCGGCGTCGAGGGCCGCGCGCAGGTCGTCGTCGGCCGGGCGCAGCGCGATGGAGTAGTACCCGTCGGCGAGGTCGCCCACCACGCGCAGCTCGGGCTTGGGCTCGCCATAGCGGGCGGCGATGATGTCGTCGAGGAGCACCGCGTCGGTGCGGCCCTGCACGAGGTCGATGTAGGGCTCCTCGACCCCTTCGTAGGGGACGACCTCGGCGACGTTGCGCAGGAGTTCGTACGAGAAGCGGTTGGCGAGCGTGCCGACGCGGCGGCCGCGCAGGGAGGCGAGCGTCGGCTGGACGCTGGGGTCGTTGCGCCGCGCCATGAGCCGCGCGCCGAAGATGTAGTAGGGCCGCGTGAAGCGGACGCGGCCCACGCGCTGCGGGGTGACCTCGACGCCGTTGAGCGCGACGTCAAAGGTGCCCCGCTCGAGCGTGGGGATGAGCGCGCTCCAGTCGTTTTGCACGAACTGCGCGCGCACGCCGAGCTCGCGGGCAAGCGCGTTGGCGAGCTCGACCTCGAAGCCCGTGAGGCGCCCGCCGTGCTCGCTGTCCTCGTAGACGTAGGGCTCGCCGCCCTGGATGTCGCCGCCCCACCGCAGCACGCCCGCGGCGCGCACCCGCGCGAGGCCGCCGCCCACCACCACGGCGCGGCCGCGACAGGACAGCACCGCCATCGCCAACACCAACACCCACCAGAGCCGGTTCACGGATCGAGACGCTACCGCGCGGGAAAAGCCGCTGACCAGCGCCGAGGCTACACCTCGCCGGCCCACGACTCGCCGAAGGCCCGCTTCGCCGCGTCGAGCCGACTCCCCTCGCCCGCGCGCCCCAGGGCGATCATCAGCTTCGCGACCGCCGCCTCCGCGGTCATCGTCCCCGCGCCGATGGCCCCGCCGCCCAGCGCCGCGGCGCCGCCCTCGTAGCGGGTGAGGTCGACCGCCCCGCGGGCGCACTGGCTCACCACCACCACGGGCACGTCCCGCGCGACGGCGTCCTGCACCACCGGCACCAGGGAGTTCTCCAGCCGGGGGATGTTGCCCGAGCCGAAGCCCTCCAGCACCACGCCCCGGACGCCCGCCCGCAGCGCGCCCAGCAGCAGCTTCGGGTCGAGCCCGGGGAACACCCGCACCGCGAGCACCCGTTGCTCGATGCGAGCGTCGTAATCCCGCCGCGTCCGTGGCGCCAGGACGTGGGATCCGCGCTCGACGGTGACCCCGAGCGTGACCAGCGGCGGGCACGAGGGCGAGCCGAACGCGTCGAGGCCCCACGCGTCCATCTTCATCGCGCGGCACCCGCGGAGCATCTTGGCGTTGAAGCCGATGCCCACCTCCGGGAGGTCCATCGTGGCGAGGTGGCACGCGTCGACCAGGTTGGAGCGCGCGTCGGTGCGGACCTCCGCCAGCGGCCGCTGCGCCCCCGTCATCACCACCGGCCGGTCGAGCCCCGGGAGCAGGAACGCCAGCGCACTCGCCGTGTATGCCATCGTGTCGGTGCCGTGCAGCACCACTACGCCGTCGAAGGCCCGCGAGCCGTCCCCGCGCCGCTCGTCGAGGGCCCCGTGCACCGCCGCGCCGAGCTCGACCCAATGGTGGGGCTGCATGTCGCTGGAGTCGTAGTTGAAGAGGATGCGGGTCTCGATGTCAGCGATGCGGTGCAGCACCGGGAGCTCGGTGAGCAGGTCGCTCGTGTAGACGTCGGGGCGCAGCGGCGTGGGGTCGCCGCCTCGCATCATCAGCGTTCCGCCGGTGTGGAGCATCAGGAGTCGCACGGGGCCGAGACGGTACCACGGTCGGGATATGTCCCGACGAGATTGGCGCCGTGCAGAGGGATGAGGCACACCCCGGAGAGGGTTACAGGAGCCACGCATGGAACGTCTTGCCAGGGCCGAGGTGCAGCGGTTGACGGAGCGGGTCCCGGACCTGCTGCGGGTGATGGAGTCGGTGCTGGAGTCGGTCTTCGACGAGCAGGGCTACCAGTGGAGCGAGCGCAAGCTGCGGGTGGGCGCGGCGATGAGCGCGGTCGAGCTCGCGTCGCACAGCCGCCTGGAGAAGCGCCGCGCGCTCTGGCACGCGTCGATGGTGCTGATGACCCTGAAGGACGTCGACGGCGACCCCGACACGGCGCGGCTGCTCGACGAGGTGGCGGGCGTGGCGCACACCCTCTCGCTCGCGACCATCGCGTGCGACAGCGAGGTGGCCTCGGCCGAAGCGATCAAGCAGGCCCGAACCTTCATCGAGGCGATGGGCGAAGGGCCCGTGACGTGGGAGGTGCTCGTGAAGGCCCACCGCGCCGTCGACGACGACCGGATGTAGCGCCAGCGACCGCGCGGTCAGTCGCGCGGGACGGTGAAGTCGAAGTGGGACGAGGTGGCACGCGCCCACGAGCCCTGGACGAGGGTCGGGAGGCTGTCGAGCGCGACGGCGCTGGAGGGCATCGCGAGGTGCACCGCGATGTGGGGCTCGTCGCCGTGCATGGTGGTGGTGTGCGAGAGGCGAACGCGGTTGTCGCCGCGCATCGCCGTGAGGTTGGCGCGGGTGCGCTCGCGGGCGCCGGTGTCGAGGCGGAAGGTCCCGCCGGCGAAGCGGAGATCGATGGCGACCGGGGTGTCGAGGGGACCGCTCCCGCGGAGGTCGTTGATCTCCCAGCGGTCGCCGGCCCCGTGGAGGGCCGGCACCCGCCACGACGAGGCGTGCGGGCGCGCGGGCGATGACTGGGCCGCCGCGGTGGCCGTGAGGGCCAGCACCGCGAAGCCGGTCACGCCCGCGCGGCGCGCGTCAGGAGCGCTTCGCGTTGCGCGCGAGGTAGGTGCCCCAGTCGAGGGGCTTGAGGTCCTCGACGCGATACTTGTGCATCGCCTCGACGGCGGCCCGGGCGAGCTGGAGGTTGGTGAGCAGCGGGACGTTCATGTCCACCGCGCGCCGGCGGATGCGGTACCCGTCGGGCATGCCCTGGCTGTCGTACGAGCGGGGGATGTTGATCACCAGGTCGATGTGCCCGCTGTTGAGCAGCGAGACCGCGCTGGGCTCCTTCTCGTTGCTCTCCTTGTAGGCGAGCTCGCACGGGATCCCCTGCTCCTTCAGCACGTCCGCGGTGCCCGGGGTCGCGTAGAGGGTCAGGCCCATCTCCCGCAGCCAGTGGGCCTCGCGCTCGAAGCGGTACTTGTCCGCGACCGGCCCGAGCGACAGCAGCACGCCGCGCTTGGGCACCTTGAAGCCCGTCGCGATGAGGGCCTTCAGCAGCGCCTCCGAGAGGTCGTCGCCGAGGCAGCCGACCTCGCCCGTGGAGGCCATCTCCACGCCGAGCGTGGGGTCGGCGCCCGCGAGGCGCGAGAAGGAGAACTGCGCGGCCTTCACGGCTACGTAGTCGAGGTCGAGCGCCTCGACGGAGACGGGCGTCGCCACGCCCAGCATGCGGCGCGCGGCCTCTCGGATGAAGTTGGTCCCGGTGACCTTCGACACGAAGGGAAACGAGCGCGACGCCCGCAGGTTGCACTCGATCACCTTCACCACGTTGTCCTTCGCGAGGAACTGCATGTTGAAGGGCCCGGTGATCTGCAGCGCCTTCGCCACGTCGCGGGCGATGCGCTTGATGCGCCGGATGGTCTCCACGTAGAGCTTCTGCGGCGGCAGCACGAGGGTGGCGTCGCCGGAGTGCACGCCGGCGTTCTCGACGTGCTCGCTGATGGCCGAGAGGATCACCTCGCCGTGGTCGGCGACGGCGTCGATCTCGACCTCCTTGGCGTGGGTCTCGAACTTGGTGATCACCACCGGGTGTTCGGGCGACACGGCCGTGGCGCGGTGCAGGTAGTTGCGTAGGTGGTGCTGCTCGTGGGCCACGGTCATCGCCGCGCCGGAGAGCACGTACGAAGGGCGCACCAGCAGGGGGAAGCCGCCGAGCTCTGCGGTGATGCGCGTGAGGTTCTCGTCGCTCACGTCGGTGGTCGTGGCCCAATTGGGCTGGTCGATCTTGAGCTGGTCGAGGAGGGCGCCGAACTTCTCGCGGTCCTCCGCGCGGTCGACGGACTCGGGGTTGGTGCCGAGCACCCGCACGCCCGCCTTGTGGAGCTTGAGCGCGAGGTTGTTCGAGACCTGGCCGCCCATCGACACGATCACCCCGTAGGGCTGCTCGCGCTCGTAGAGGTCGAGCACCGTCTCCAGCGCGATCTCATCGAACACCAGCTTGTCGC
>CAIOSS010000437.1 GCA_903860995.1 uncultured delta proteobacterium
ATGCAGCAGCACTGGCGAAAGGGAAAGTGGACATCCCCAAAGGATATGATGGCGTGGTGGAATTTGGTATCCGGGCATGGTCGAGCACGATGCCGAGGAGATCTGGGCGACGGTGGTCGAGGCCATCTCCGGGGCGCTCGCGCAATCCAACCGCCTCGGCTCCGAGGTGCGCGCCATCGGCATCACCAACCAGCGCGAGACCACGCTGCTCTGGCATCGCGCCACGGGTGCGCCCCTGCACCGCGCCATCGTGTGGCAGGACCGTCGGACGGCCCCGGAGTGCGACGCGCTTCGGGCGAGGGGGGTCGAGGGCCTCGTCTACGAGCGCGCGGGATTGCTCCTCGACCCGTATTTTTCGGGCACCAAGATCGCGTGGCTCCTCGACCACGTCGAGGGCGCGCGGGCGCAGGCGGTGCGGGGCGACCTCGCCTTCGGCACCATCGACACCTGGCTGGTGCACAAGCTCACCGGCGGGGCGCACGTCACCGACGTATCCAACGCGTCGCGCACGATGCTCCTCGGGTTGAAGTCCCTGGCATGGGACGACGAGCTCCTCGGCGCCTTCGACGTGCCGCGCGCGGTGCTCCCGGAGGTGGTGTCGAGCGCCGGCATCGTGGGCAATACCCGGGGCGTCCCCGGCCTGCCCGACGGCATCCCCATCGCGGGCATCGCGGGCGACCAGCAGGCGGCGCTCTTCGGCCAGGGGTGCTTCCGCGTCGGCGACGTGAAGTGCACCTACGGCACCGGGGCCTTCGTGTTGATGAACGTCGGGGCGACGCCGCTCGCCTCGAAGCACCGGCTGCTGACCACCGTGGGATGGCGCATCCCCGGCGAGGTGGTCTACGCGCTCGAGGGCAGCGCGTTCATCGCGGGCGCGGCCGTGCAGTGGCTGCGCGACGGGCTCGGCATCATCCGCGACGCGGCGGAGATCGAAGGCCTCGCGGGCGAGGTCGACGATGCGGGCGAGGTGGTGTTCGTGCCGGCGCTGACGGGACTCGGGGCGCCGTACTGGGCGCCTCGGGCGCGCGGGCTCATCGCGGGCCTCGGGCGCGACACGACGCGCTCGCACCTGGCGCGGGCGGCCCTGGAGGGCATCGCGATGGAGATCGCCGACCTCGTGGCGGCGATGAGCGCGGACGCGGGCGCGCCCATCGCTTCGATGCGCGTCGACGGCGGGGCGTCGGCCAATGGTTTGTTGATGCAGATCCAGGCGGACGTGACGGGCACCTCGGTGGTGCGCCCGCGGGTGCTGGAGACCACGGCCCTCGGCGCGGGCATGCTCGCGGCGCTGGGCGCTGGGCTGGTGGGGTCGCGGGACGACATCGCGGGCGCGCTGCCCGTCGAGCGGTCGTTCGCGCCCGGGACGATGTCCGACGAGCGGGTGGCCGCGCTGCGCTCGCGGTGGAAGACCGCCGTGGCGCGGGCCCTGCTGGAGCAAGGCTGAACCGCGATGACCGACGAAGAGACGACCCGCGAGAAGACCCGGCTGGAGATCTCGTGGGAGGCGCTGGAAGACGCCTTCGAGAACAACGCCCCGGAGGTGCACTCGTACCTCCACCGGGCGACCGGCGAGGTGCTGCGGGTGGTCGACGGCGTGGCCGACCCGACGATGCACCAGCGCATCGCCATCGATGCGAGCTACCTCCGGGTCGACCCGGTCTCGTCGCGCGAGCAGTACCGCTGGATGGAGCGCTTCATCGCGACGGTGCCCGACGGCGAGCTGCGCACGCGTCTCGTGGCGGCCATCGACGGCAAAGGGGCGTTTCGCCGCTTCAAGGACGTGCTGCTGACCTTCCCGACGGACCGCGAGCGGTGGTTCCAGTTTCGCACTGAGCGCCTGCGGTCGTGCATGGAGGCCTGGCTCGACTCGCACGACCTCGACGCCGTGCCGCGCGTCGTCTGGACGCCCCCCACGCCCGAGGCGGGCGAGGCCGAGACCCCCGCGGAGGACGAGGCCGTCGAGACGCTCCGGCGTGCGCGCATGGGTATCGAGGGCCTGCGTCGGCGCCTGCGCGACGCGGTCGACGGGGTGCCCTCGCGCGACCTCGAGACGGCGCTGGCCTTCCTCGAATGGCTCCGCGACCGCGGCCACGCGACGGCGTCCGATGCCTTCGACCCGCGCGACCTCGAAGGCGAGTGAGCGGTGCCCGCGGCCGCCGCGCTGACGCTGCTGCTGGGCGGGGCGCTCGCGCAGCTCGTCGGCACGGAGGCGGTCACCCGACCCAGCACGCCGCCGGCCGAGACGGCCCTCGACGCCGTGCTCGTGTCGATCGAGCCGGAGTCCGACCCGACGCCCCGATTCGTGCTCCAGAGCGACTACGTGCTGCTGCTGCGAACCGAGCTCGCGACCCGCGGCGCGCCCGGGGCGCTGAGTGTCGCCGTCGACGTCACGGTGTCGCTGCCGGTGCTCGAGCAGCTGATGGCAGAGACGGTGGTGGTGCGCGAGGCGCAGCGCGCCGGCCTCGACGGCGTCGAGCCCGATGAGCTCGCGGCGGCGCGGGGGCTGCTGATCGCGCGCATGGCGCCCGCGGTGACGATCGAGGCGCTGCTCCGGGAGACGGGCACCTCGGCGCCGGAGCTGGACGCCCTGCTCCGTCGGCGCGTGGTGGCCGAGCGCTACCTGCTCTC
>CAIOSS010000438.1 GCA_903860995.1 uncultured delta proteobacterium
CGTCGGGGGCGACCGTGCCGTCGGGGCTGACGGGGCGGTCGATGCCCGGCGGAGCGTCGGTGGTCACCGCGCCGTCGAGGCGGGGCGGGGTGTCGTTGACCGCGCTGGGCATGCAGGCGATCGCGAGGGTCGAGCAGAGAAGCAGGAGTAAGGGAGCTCGCATGGGGAGGTTCAAGCGCAGCCTATACGAGGAGGGAGGGGGAGGTTCAAGCGGCCCCCCGGTGCGAAGACAGGGTGCCCGCGGGGGGCGTAAAGGGGGATGGACGCGCGATGGTCAGCGACGCGGCGCGCGGTGTAGGAGGGGGGTCGCATGACGGAGAACGAAGTGACGGCGGTGACGTTGACCGGGGCCGCGGAGCTTCTTCGGGCGCGTCGCGAGGTGGTGGGCGTGGACTTCACCGGGCTCGACCTGCGGCGCGCGCTGCCGCGGGACGCCGACGACGAGCGGCCGTACGTGTTTCGCGGGTGCGTGTTTCGCGACGTGAGCGTGGCGGGCTTCGACCTCGCGGGCGCGACCTTCGACGGCGGGGTCTTCGACGAGGCGGACTTCAGCGAGGCGGGCCTGGAGGACACCACCTGGATCGGGGTCACGGGGGTGAAGCTCCAGGCGTCGCGGGCGCGCGCGGCGCGGGCGCGCTTCGAGCGCTGCAGCCTGATCGGGGCGGAGTTCGCGGGCGCGTCGCTGGCCGAGGCGTCGTTCACGAGCACCCGGCTCACCGGCGCGGTCTTCGCGAAGGCGCGGATGCGCGACACCCGCTTCGCCGACTGTCACCTGGTGGCGGCCGACCTGCGCGGGGTGTCCCTCTTCAAGCAGACGCTGAAGCACGTCGACCTGTCCGAGGCGAACCTCTCGGGCGCCGACCTCCGCGAGGCCGTGCTGGAGGGCTGCCGCCTGCGCGACGCGCGCCTGCTCGACGCGCGCTTCGCCGGGGCCGACCTGCGCCGGGCCGACCTTGGGGTGCTCACGCCGCACGCCTGCGTGGCCCTGCGCGGGGCGGTGATCTCTTCGGCCCAGGCCGCGGAGCTGGTGCGCGGGCTCGGGTTGCAGGTGGCGTGAACCTGCGGGGAGCGCTACCGCGGCGGCAGGTACCAGATCGGCGACGTCCAGGCGCGCTCCTGCACCGTGTCGGGCAGCGAGCCGTCGCAGCACGCCGCCGGCGGTGAGCCCGCGTCGAGGCCCCGCCCGCTCCTCTACCCCCGCGCCCCATCGTCGAGCGGGTACTTCCGCGACGCGGCGTACAGCACGATGGCCGCCGCGGTGGTCAGGTTGATCGACCCGCCGAGACCATCGGACGGGATCTCCACCCGCTGGTCGGCCAGGGCGAGCACCTCCGCGGAGACGCCGTGTCGCTCGGCGCCGATCACCAGGCACAGCGGCGCGTCGCAGCGCATCGCCTCGGGGGCGACGCTCTCGTCGCAGAGCTCGATGGCCGCCACAAGGTAGCCCGCCGCGCGGCTCTCGCGCACCACGCCTGCCGCGTCGGGGCGCGACTCCCACGGGACCCACCCCACCGTCCCCGCGGCCGCCGAGAGCAGCCGGCGCTTGTGGGCCTCGAGGTCGAAGCCGCACACGTACAGCCGCTCGACCCGGAAGGCGTCGCACAGCCGGAACATCGTCCCGATGTTGGGCAGGTAGCTCACCCCGTCGAGCACCATGCGAATGGGCCGTCGGGGCAGCGTCGGAAACTCTCGGCGGTCGGGGCGGGGGCGGGGCGGCATCGGGGCTCGTGCGGGCCCTTGTACCAGCTCCGCGCGCGCCCTCACGCCGCCAGCGGACCGAAGTGCTGCACCAGCTCGGCCCGCAGGCTGCTCAGCCGCGCGTGCCTCGCCGCGAAGCCCTCCCGCAGCGCCCGCGCCTCGGCCTCGCGCCCGGCCGCCCCGAGCACCCGCTCGACCCGCGCCAGCATCGCGCACGCGTCGCGGTACGACGCCCTCCCCCGCTGCGCCACGCAGGCCTCCGCCTGCCGCAGGTACACCCGCGCCGCGCCCTCCGGGTCGAGCGCCTCGAGGGCCTCCGCGGCCCGCACCCGCGGCCCCACGAAGCCCGCCGGCCGCGCCCGCTCGTCCTCCGCCACGCGCCGCGCCGCCGCGAGCTCGCCCAGGTCGAGCAGCCACTCCAGCAGCAGGCCCGGCGCCTTCGCGTCGAGCAC
>CAIOSS010000439.1 GCA_903860995.1 uncultured delta proteobacterium
AGCCATGAGCGACACCGGCACCCGCACCACCGCCACCGACGCGCAGGAGCGCGCCATGGTCGACGACGCCCGCGCGCAGCACCGCGACAAGCACGTCGCCCGCACGGCGGCGGCGCTGATGATCCCGAGCGGGCTCATCGCGCTGCTCGCCGCGATCGCGGTCGCCTCGGGGGCCGACCCGGCCGCGCCACGCCTCGCCGCCATCCTCCCCTTCGGGGCCTTCCTTGGGGTGGTGTACATGCTGCTCACCCGCATGGTGGTGCGCACCGCCGTCACCCGCGACGAGGTGATCGTCCAGTGGGGCCTCTCCGACCACCGCATCCCCGTCGCCGCGATCACCGCCTGCGAGGCGAAGTCCGTCACCGGCGGACCCACCGTCGCCACGGGCGCGGGTTGGGCCCTCTTCGCCGACCGCGGCTCGTTGCTGCTCTCCTGGACCGACGCGGGCGCCACGAGGCGGCTGCTGTTCCCCGCCAACGACCCTGCCGCGCTCGCAGCGCAGATCGATGCCGCCCGTGGTGCGGGCGCCACCGCGACGGGCTTGCGCGTCGCGGACGCCGCTGCGATCACCGACGACGAGCGAGCCGTCGAGGGTGCGACCGAGTCCACAGCGAAGGGGCAGGGACGATAGCTGACGGCGTGGGCCGGAGCTCCACTCGGAGGGCGAGGCCGACGGATGGTGGCGTGAGGGAGCGAGGCCTAGCCCTTGAGCCGCGCCCGCTTGGGGATCACCACCATGCCGTCGTCGGTGACGGTGAAGCGCTTGCGGTCCTCCTCGAGGTCGAAGCCGATCTGCATCCCCTGCGGGATCTCCACGTCCTTGTCGACGATGACCCGGCGCAGCCGCGCGTAGCGGCCCACCTGCACGCGCTCGAGCAGCACGCACTGCTCGACGTGCGCGAAGGAGTTCACCCGCACGCCCGCCGAGAGCACCGCGCGGTGAATCGCCCCGCCCGAGATGATGCACCCGTCGCTCACGAGCGAGTCGGTGGCGCTGCCGACGCGCGCGTTGGTCTGGTCGCTGAACACGAACTTCGCCGGCGGGTCGAAGCTCATCCCCGTGCGGATGGGCCACAGCCGGTTGTAGAGGTTGAACTCCGGCTTGATCTCCACGAGGTCCATGTGCGCCTCGAAGTAGGCCGCGATGGTGCCGATGTCGCGCCAGTACGTGACCAGGCCCTCGCCGGGGATCTCGTTGGTGCCGAAGTCGAAGAGCATCACCTTGCGGCCGGACTGCACCATCGCCGGCAGGATGCTCTTGCCGAAGTCGTGCGCGCTGTCCTCCTCCATGGCGTCGCGCCGCAGCTCGTCGGCCAGCACCTTCGTGTTGAAGATGTAGTTGCCCATCGACGCCAGCGCCCACCCCGGGCGCCCCGGGATCTCCGGGGGATTGGGGGACTTCTCCACGAAGTCGATCACCCGCCCGGTCTCGTCGACCTGGAGCACCCCGAACGCGCTCGCCTCGGCGATGGGCACCGGGATGCCCGCCACCGTGAGGTCGGCGTCGGTGTCGAAGTGCCGATCGAGCATCAGCCGGACGTCCATCTTGTAGATGTGGTCGCCGCCGAAGATCAGCACGTAGTCCGGGTTGGCGTCTTCGATCGCGTGGAAGCACTGCCACACGGCGTCGGCGCTGCCCTTGAACCACGACAGCCCCGTGCGCTGCTGCGCGGGGATGGTCTCGATGAAGCCGTCGAGGATGGGCGAGAGGCGCCACGCCCGCGCGATGTGCTCCTCCAGCGACGCCGACTTGTACTGCGTCAGCACCTTGATCTTGCTGATGTGCGAGTTGACCAGGTTGGAGAGCACCACGTCGATGATCCGG
>CAIOSS010000440.1 GCA_903860995.1 uncultured delta proteobacterium
CGCACCTCGGCCACGCGCCGCGCCGCGCGGTTGTCGGCCGTGTCACCCGGGTCGGCCGCGGTGCCCGCGGCGGCCTGCACTGGGGTGCCGGCGTCCATCTCGCCTCCTCCGCTCCCGGCGTCGGCGGTCGCGTGGGAGAAGCGCCAGGGCTCGAAGACGCGCAGGTCGGCGCTCGACGGGAGCCGCCGGTACATGATCGAGCGACCGTAGTTGATCGCGTAGGGGTAGGGCATCGCGGCGTCGAGGTCGGGCTGCGTCGGGGCGCGGTAGCCCCGGGCGGGCGCAGGCATCGCGAAGCCGCCGCCCACGCAGACGTAGCCCCCGTCGCGCACGCGGTACCAGCCCCCTTCGGGGTGGTCGCGGTACACCACGCAGCCGTCGCGACCGGCGGGGCCGTCGACGATGTCGACCGTGGCGCCCGCGCGCAGGTAGCCGAGGGCCTGGGAGTCGCGCCGCGGCTCGGTGCGCACGGGTGTCCAGGTGGCGAGCGCGATGAGCTGCGTGGGGCGCTCGAAGGGGAGCCCGGCGTCGAGGACCGCGGCGGCCGCCGCAGCGAGCGGTGCGGGAGGGGCGTCGGTGGAGGCGTCGACGTGCGCGATGACGATCGGGGGCAGCGGCTCGGCGACGAGCGCGGGGGTGCGGGGGGACGGCGCGCGGTCGTAGAGGGCGAACACTGCCGCCGCGGGGATGGCGCCCCAGAGTGCCGCGCGGGTGGAGTGAAACCAGGGAGAGCGTCGCACGTTGAAGGATTTGATCGGGCTGCAAGCGGCAGGTGGTCCGGGAGTTGTCCACCCGCCGCGGTGGGTCCACTTACCGCAATCTGGGCCCGGATCAAGCCTCTGAAGTGACCGCCGGGCGGGACCTGTGACCGGGAGGCCTCCGATGTCGACGGCCGACGTCTTCAACCTGCGCGGGGCGGCGATTCCGAGCGGCGCGCGCGTGCCGGCCTTCACCGGGCGGGAGGAGATCTCGCAGACGTACCGCTTCGAGGCCTTCGCGCTGATTTCGCACTCGCCCCTCGACCGCGTGTGCATGTACCGCGAGAGCCACCGGGCGCTCTTCTCCCGGAGGGTCGAGCGCGAGGGGCTGTACTTCCACTTCGAGCACGGCGAGGACGCCGAGACCCTGGTGGTCTCCGACGCGCGCCCCTACGCGCCGCCGGTGGGGGCCCCGGTGCGCTTCATGTCGAGCGCCTACACCCGCGGCGCGGTCGAGGCCGTCACGCACCTGAGCGCGCAGCGCCGGGTCACCGCCGCGGAGGTCACGCTGCGCGAGTACGACCCGCTCAACCCGACCCTCGACGTGTCGGGCCACGGGGCCGTGGACGCCGACGGCCACGGCGAGGTTCGGCGCTTCGGAGACACCTTCCTCAACCCGGTGGAGGGGCGCCGCCTCGCGGGGCTTCGCGCGCAGGAGGTCACCGGCACCCTCGCGCGCTCGCCGGCCTCGCTTGCTGGTGCCATCGCGGCGATGGGGCCGACGGAGTCGATCGAGGTGGAGCTCATCGAGGTGGAGCTGCGGGAGACCTACGAGCCCGCGCCGCCGGCAGCGACCACCACGGCAGGCCCGGCCACTGGTGATGCTCCCAGTGGTAGCCGAAGTGGAAGCACGTGAGCAGCGAGAGCGCGGGGCCGAAGTCGTTGCTCGCCGCGCGGTGCGCGTCGGCGTAGCCTCCACGAGGGAGACGATGCGGCAGGAAGGTGCCGAAGTAGAAGAGCTGCGCCGTCGACGCGAGCGCGGGCAGCACCCAGAAGGCCAGCAGGTTGACCTGCGAGACCCCGACGCCGTGCTGGAGCAGGTTGAACACCACCGCGTGCCCCACCACCTGCGGCCATCGGAGGTAGTGCCCGATGAAGCGCAGGTACCAGCGCCCGAAGCCGTCGTGCGTGCCGTCGTGGAAGTCGGGGTCGTCGGCGCTCGCCGGGTGGCGGTGGTGCCGCTGGTGTTCGCGCGCGAGCGTGGCGTAGGGGAAGAGCGCGTAGAGGCCCACCGCGAGGGCGCCGAGCGCGGCGTTGAGCCGCGGGTGCCGCGGTGCGACGGTGCCGTGCATCGCGTCGTGGGCGATGATGAAGAGGCCCGTGTGGAGCCAGGTGCGGAGGGCGATGAGCAGCGGCCACGCGGCACAGGGGACCGCGGCCCAGCGCAGCCCGAGAGCCACGACGAGGGAGAGCGCCCAGGAGAGCAGCACGGCGCCGGCGAGCGCCGCGCCCGGGAGGGACGGAGGGCGCGGCGTCGCGCTGGGCCCGGACGCGGCGGTCACCGCACCACGATGTCGGGCAGGCCGCAGCGGACGCCGATGGCGTCGAGCTCGGAGCCCGAGCGTCCGCTGAGGGTGGTGACCGCGGTGTGCTGCCCCGACGGGCCATCGGGGCACTCGTAGGCGAAGACGCTGCCCCCGCCGCCACCCCAGGTGCCGCGCGCGGCGGTGGCGACGTGGTCGAGGCGCCAGCCCGTGGTGGGCGCGCCTGCGACCTGCCAGAAGCCGCAGCCGAAGGCGAACTGGTCGACCCGCGAGCCCGATCGGCCCCGGATGCTGGAGACGAAGCTGCCTGCCTCGCAGTCGGCAGTGAAGGGGGTGCCGCCGCCGCCGCCGCGGGCGCCCGGGCTCGACACCGCCCCGGCGGCGCGCACCGTGTAGCGGTACGGTTGGACCCCGCGGTCTTCGACGAGCTCGAGGCGCATGCAGCGCACGCCGAGCTGATCGAGTCGCGACCCCGCGCGACCGGTGAAGCCTACCGCCGCGCCGCCGGCGCAGACGTCGGCGAAGGATCCGCCGCCGGAGCCGCCGAACTGGAGGCTGGAGAAGAGGTCGCGGAGGTTGTCGATGCCGGTGGGGCAGCCCTCGTCGACGAGCCCGTCGCAGTCGTTGTCCGCCCCGTCGCAGACCTCCGCCACGGTGCGCCCGCAGCCGCCGCAGTTGCCCGGCGTGTTGAGCGGCGCCTCGCAGCCGTCGTCGTAGCGCCCGTTGCAGTTGCCGAAGCCCGCCGCGCAGGTGGTGATGGCGCACATCGTAGCCGCGCAGGCGGCGCTGGCGTTGGGCACGGCGCAGGCCCGGCCGCAGGCGCCGCAGTGGGCGGCGCTCACCCGCACGTCGACCTCGCAGCCGTTGGCGAGCGCGCCGTCGCAGTCCGCGAAGCCCGCGTCGCAGCGCAGCGCGCAGGCCCGCGACACGCACGCCGGCCCGGCCTGCGGGCGCGCGGGGCAGACGGTGCCGCAGGTGCCGCACTGCCTGGGCGAGGTGACCAGGTCGGCCTCGCAGCCGTTGGCGGGGTCGCCGTCGCAGTCCGCGAAGCCGACGTCGCAGGTGATGCCGCAGCGCCCGACCACGCAGGAGCGCGCCGCGACGTGGGCGCCCATCGGGCAGACGGTGCCGCAGGCGCCGCAGTTCGCCACGTCGGTCTGGGCGTTGACCTCGCAGCCGTTGGCCGCGGCCGCGTCGCAGTCGGCGAAGCCGCCGGTGCAGGTGCTCACGGCGCAGCTGCCCGCGCGGCAGAAGGCCGCAGCGTTGGGCAGGCCGCAGCGGTTGTCGCAGGTGCCGCAGCTCACCGTGCTCGCCATGAGGTCGACGCAGGCGCCGCCGCAGCAGGTCTCTCCGCCGGGGCAGGCCCGCGAGGCGCTGCACCCGGACACGCACACGCCGCCGGTGCACACGCGGCCGACGGCGCAGTCGACGTCCGCCACGCACGCCACGCACTGGTGCGCCACGGTGTCGCAGCGGAGGTTGACGCTCCCGCCGTCGCTCGCGGTACGGCAGCCCTCGTCGCTGCGGCAGCCGTCGACGCACGCGAGGCTCACCGGGTCGCAGTGCCGGGCCGCGGGGCACGTGTCGGCGGTCGGGACGCACTCGACGCAGCGCCCGGTGAGCACGTCACAGACGCCGCCGCGGGGGTCGCCCACGCAGTCAGACGACGAGCGACACGCCGCGGGGCCGACGTCCGGAGGCGAGTCCCGCACGTCGACAGCGTCCATCGCGGCGGGCGCATCGGTCGCCGCGGGCACATCGGTCGCCGCGGGCACATCGGGCCGGTCGAGGGGTGCCCCGGGGACGTCGAGGGTGTCCTCGCCGGGCCCCAGGTCGATCGGGACGTCAGCGGCCTCGCTCGCGTCGGGGACGATCACCGCGGTGTTGTCGCCTGCCTCACAGCCCAGCGCGCCGAGGAGGGCCCCGACGCCCAGCACCGCGAATCCACGAACTCGTACGCCATGTCTCATCGAGTTCGGAGTCCTCCTGCAGGGTGTCTCGGCCGGAGGGACCATAGGGCAGCGGTGGCGCTTCTCCAACCGCGTCGCGCGGCGCCTATGGGGGCGACCCGATGGACACCAGGTGCCAGTCGTCTTCCTCTCCGGCCTGCTCGTTGGTGACCGGGCGCTCGACCGCGTCCCCCTTCGCCCGGCGCGGCTCCGGGCGCTGCCCGGTCGAGCTCGACCTCGGCGGCGATCGTGAGAGGACGGGAGATCGCGGCGTCCACGCGCAGGACCCTCCCTTTGTACCACCCGCCCCACCGAGCCGCCGCACCCGACTCCGGACCCTTGCCCGCACGGCCCGGATGCCATGAATCTCTCCGGGTGGACGGCGTCCCCGTCCAGACCGATCTCTTCCCGCTCATCATGCTGGCGGTCGTGGGATTCATGTACTTCCGCGGCCTGAAGCTCCGGGCGCAGACCCTCCAGGACAACCTCCAGTACGGGCTCGGCGCGCTCGCCCAGCGATGGCAGCTCCAGATGGTCGACGGCGACCCGACGTACAACCTCTTCATCAACCATCGACCAGCGCGAGGCCCTGCTCCTGGGCGAGACGGCGCTGCACCAGGCGCGCACGGCGGGGGTGATCGCGCGCGCCAACGAGTTCAGCGCGAGCTTCGGGCAGTGGTCCCTGGTGGGCGCGGCGGTCGGCGCAATCACTGCTGGCGTCCTGGGCTACGCGCTCGCGCTCGCCCTCGCGAGTGCGTGATCAACGCCGGGGCGATGCGACCTCGCGCAGGCACTCTGTTGCCTGCTGGTCGGCCTCCGTCGCGGTGACCCCATACGAGCGCGGCGGCACCGAGAGGCGCGCCCGGTCGCGGCACATCGCCTCGCGCACGGCGAGGTGCCTCCGGGCCGAGGCGCGCACCCGGTAGGGGTCGTCTGCGGGCGGGTCGTTCGCGTGGGCCGCGAGGTCGAGCCCGAGGCGCTGCCAGTCCTCCTCGTGCGCGGCGCCGCACAGCACGCCGAGCGAGCGCGTCACGGCGGCGGCGTGCTCATGGTGGCGCTCGGTCACGACCACCCGGAGCGGCCGGCGGGCGACCTCGTCCGACCATGCCCGCCGGGAGACCGCCACCCGCATATCGTCGCAGTCCGACTGGAGCAGCGCGCGCTGGGCGGTGGCGAGCGCGTCCAGGCCCCAGTGCGCCTCCTGCGCGAGCCCCCCGAGGGCGCGCCGGGTGGGCTCGCCGCAGGCGCAGAGGCGCTCGGCGCGGCCCCACCAGGCGGCGCGGCCCCGGCGGGCGCGGAGCCCCAGGCCGAGCGCGACGAACACCGCCACCGCGACCGGGACGGCTACCGCGAGCGCCCGACGCACCGCGGCGCTACTCACCGCGCACGTAGGGGTCGACGAAGAGGGGCAGGCGAAACGGACCGTTGAGCGTGTACTGCTCCACGGGGGTCGTCGCCCGCTGGCCGAAGCGGCCCAGCACCAGCCCGGAGCCCTCCATCACCCAGCCGATGAAGGTCTCGGCGGCGACGCGGCCGAGGCGCGCGCACATCACCTCCGGGCGCTCGGACTCGCCGTCGCCCACCGCGCGCCACGTCATGGCGAAGCGCTGGAGCGTGGCGAGGCGGTCCCGCGCCCGGGCGCGCTCGGGCTCGCTGCGCACGGCCGCGAGGGCGTCGCGCAGCACGTCGAGCGGGCGCTCGGCGCTGGGGAGAACCACCCGGCCGAAGAGCTCCTTGCCCTCGTCGGCGGACCAGATCACCCGCGCGCCGTCCGAGCGCAGCTCGGCCTCGCCCAGGAAGTACAGCCAGAGCGCGAAGCCCAGCGCTCGTAGCTCGCCCACGTCGACCACCCGCGTCGGCGGGCCGAAGCGCTCGACGAGGCCCACCGCGAGGGCGCCCTCCCCACCGGGGACGGCGACGATGCGCGGGGGCGTGTCCCCGGGGGTCCAGCGGGCGAGCAGGGCGCCCGACTGCGGCGCCGCCACGCCGGGCTCGACCCGCGCGATGACCTCGCGCGACAGGTGGATGCGCACGCCCCCGGCCTCGGCCTCGGCGGTCTGCGCGACCACGAGGCGCACGCTGTCCGGGAAGAGCATCGGGAAGGCCACCACGTCGGCCTCGGTGACGGCGGCGCGGCGGTGCGAG
>CAIOSS010000441.1 GCA_903860995.1 uncultured delta proteobacterium
CCACCACGCCGCCATCGCGGGCGGGGGTGTCATGGGCGACCCGGGCCGCGATCAGGTCGCGGGTCAGCGGGGCGGCGAGGGTGGGCGCCGGGATGGGGGCGCAGGCGGAGTGGTTGGCCAGGGCGTAGCAGTCCTGGTCGGTGTCGCAGAAGCACCGGGCCTCGCCCGGCCAGCACTGGCGGATCTGGCCCGCGGCGTTGCGGGGCTGGCCGAGGCGGTCGGCGGTCACCGACTCGGGACAGCGCGCGGTCCCGATGGACTGCGTCGACTCCGTGGAGGCCGTGTCGTCCCCGTCCACGGGAGCGCAGCCAGCGGCGGCGACCAGGGTCAGGGCGGCGAGGGCGGTCAGGGCGGTGTGTCGTTGCATGGGTCGCAGGAAAGCGGCCGACGGAACAACGCGCAAACGCTTGAATCCAGGCGCTTATCGCGGCACAGCGAGGCCGGCTGTGGGGATCGCGGTGCCCGAAGTGCCGGGGAGTGACCCCGCCCGGTTCATCCACCTACAAGTGGAAAGCCGAAATGGCGGAAAGTTCGACGACGGGTCGGCGCAAACCAGGGAAACACCCCGCTCGACATGCGCCCACACGTCGCGAATCCGGCTCCCGTCGAATTTTCCTCTCGAGCGGTAGTCCGACGGCTGATCTGGGACAGGTGCCGCTGTAGAGATGCGCCCCGGTGTGTCACTCGAGCGGGTCTTAGGCGCAGCGCGTACACGACCGTCCGCACACGCGCCGACAGGGCAGGCTGACGTCCTCGTGACAGGGGTCGTACGAGCACGACTGCTGCTCGATGTCGGTCGAACACTCCAGGGGGTCGCCCTCGTCAGGACCCGTCACGGGGCCCGGGTGGAAGTCGCAGGTGGTCGCGAGCCGGTCGATGGCGGCCGGGTCGGTCCACGCCGAGGCTCACGGCCCGGGCGGGGCGGCGGGCGGGGCGATCACCCCGGCGTCGACGCGCACCGCGACGGATGCGACAACGGGCGCGACGACGGGCGCGACGATCGTGGGCGGCGTCCGGAGAACACCGCGCGGATGCAGCGCAGCGCGCCCTCGTGGAAGAGGTCCGGCGCCACCGCGGCGTAGCCCCGCGTGGCGAAGCGGTCGACCACGCGGTCGATGTCGGGCTGCCGCCCGAAGATCTCGTGGATGACCACCACGCCGCGCGTCGCCCCGGTGGGTACCCTGGCGTATGCGGCGGAGGGGGCGTCGCCGTCGGTGGCGTCGCTGGGGATGGTCGCGTCGGTGCCTGGCATCACCCGGGGCGCCAGGCGCCCTGCGATGCCGGGCCCAAGCGGCGGGCGTCAGTGCAGCGCGGGGCGGTTGCGGCCGCGGGTGAGCGAGCGGCGCATGGAGTCGATGCAGCGGCGGTTGGCGTCGGGCGCACCGACCGACACCCGCACCCAGCCGCGGCGCAGGTGGTGGCTCGCGAGCGCCCGGATGAACACCCCGTCGACGAGGAGGGACTGCACCAGGGCCTCGGCGCTCCAGCCCGTGTCGTGGATGTCGAGCAGGAGGAAGTTGCCGTCACCGTCGATGACCGACACGCCCGGCAGGCCGCCGAGCTCGCGGCGCAGCCCGTCGCGCTCCTCGCGCAGCAGGGCGCGCTGGCGGTCGTACTCGGCCGCGTCGTCGAGGGCGGCGAGGGCGGCGGCGAGGGCGACCGTGGAGACGTTCCAGGGGAGCTTCACGCGGTTGAGCAGGCGGGCCACCGGGGGGCACGCGAGGGCATACCCGACGCGCAGGCCTGCGAGGCCGTAGGCCTTGGAGAAGGTGCGCGCCACGATGAGGTTCGGGTTGGCGGCGATCATCCCGGCGACCGAGTGGTTGTCCGCGCTGAACTCCACGTAGGCCTCGTCGACCACGACCGGAATGCCCGGCCGCAGCAGCCTGCGCAGGGTGGTCTCGTCGAGGCGCCGCCCCGTCGGGTTGTTGGGCGAGCACAGGAACAACAGCTTCGTGCGCTCGGTGACCGCGCGCATCACGGCGGAGGCGTCGAGCTCGAGGTCGTCACGCATCGGCACCAGCACCGGGACGCCGCCCGCGAGGCGGGTGCGGGCCTCGTACATGGAGAAGGTCGGCACCGCGACGACGACCTCCTCGCCGGGCGCCACGAAGGCGCGCACCAGCAGGTCGATGACCTCGCTCGACCCGGCGCCGAGCACGCAGCTCTCGGCGTCGAGGCCGACGGAGCCCGCGAGGCGGGCACGGAGCTCCCGGGCCATCGAGGCGTCGGGGTAGCGGTGCCCGCGGGTGAGGGCCTTCACCACCGCCTCGACGACCCGGGCGGACGGGGGGAAGGGGCTCTCGTTCGACATCAGCCGGGAGAACTCGTCGTTGCCGTTGCGGGCCTCCTGGTCGGCGAGGGCGAAGTGGTCTTCGCGGTACGGCGAGGCGCCGCGCACCCACGAAGGCGCGAACTGCTCCATCGCCTCGGGCTCGATGGGGTGGCCGGGAACGTGGTCGCCGTCGGCGTCGTCGAGGCCGTCGCCGAACACCCGCAGCATGGCCTCAGCGCGGGCCTGGGCCTCGGGCGTGTCCACGTCGATCCACCGGGCGTCGCCCACGTCGACGGCGACGAAGCGCCCCGTCGCGGCGAGCGCGCGCACGCCCTCGGAGAGCGACGCGTCACCGCGGCGGACGTACACCTCGTCGAGCGCCTCGGCGAGCGCCTGGTTGACGCGGAAGATGCCGGTGTCGATCGCGTTGAACGCGTCGAGCTCCTTGCTGATGGCGCCGATGCGGCCGGCCTCGACGAGCACCTTCGTGGCGTCGTCGAGGTCGAAGCAGCGCTCGATGTCGAAGTCGACGCCCAGGGCGCAGGCCCCCGCGGGAATCTCCGCGCGCAGCAGGCGACGGAGCAGTGCCGGGGCCACGAGGTGGTCGGCCATGGTGAGCAGGCACTCGCGGTCGAGGTACTCCCGCGCCGCGAGGAGCGACAGACCGTTGGAGCGCTCCCACTGGGTGTTCTCGACGAAGTGGACGGCGACGCCGGCGTGCAGCGCCTCGTCGGCGAGGGCAGCCTGGATGCGGTCGCCCTCGTACCCGACGACCACCACGGCCTCGCGGATGCCCTCCGACGCCAGCGTGCGCAGGATGCGGCCGATGAGCGGCACCCCAGCGATGGGCCGCAGGGGCTTCGGGAGCGCGTCACCACGGTCGAGCCGCGAGCCGCGCCCCGCTGCCAGGATGATCGCCCGCTCCACCCGACCCTTGGTCGCCCCACTCATGGAATCACACGCCTCACGAAGCCACCGGTCTTTCGCCGAACGTCAGCCGCGGGACGGCCTCCGCGGCCACTCCCATCTCAACCGCGCGGCTCTAACACGGTCGGCCTCGGGGTCGCAATCAACCTGCGGCGCGCACGAGGGCCACCGCCCGCGCGAGGTCGGCCGGGTCGTCGACCTCCGTCCAGGGCAGGTCGCCCACCCCCACGCAGGCCATCCGGACGCCGCGCCCGACGACCTCGGCGTACACGTCCTCGTAGTAGAGCTGGGTGCGCCC
>CAIOSS010000442.1 GCA_903860995.1 uncultured delta proteobacterium
CGTCCCACCAGCGCAGGCGCTCGCGCACCTGGACGACGTCGCCCACCACCACGAGCGCGGGAGATCGGATCGCCGCCGCGGCGACCCCTGCAGCGATGTCGGCGACGGTGCCCACGACGACCCGCTGCTCGGGGTGCGTCCCGGCGGCGATGACCGCCGCGGGGGTCGACGGGTCCCGGCCGCTCGCGACGAGGGAGGCCATGTCGGCGGCGAGGCGCTTGAGGCCCATGAAGATGACGATGGTGTCGGCGGCCGCGACGGCCCGGAGTCCCGGCCCGTCGGCGGGCTTGCCCGGGCCCTCCCGGGAGGTCACGAGCGCGACCGAGGAGGCGTGGTCGCGGTGGGTGAGGGGGATGCCGGCGTAGGCCGTGGCCCCGAGCGCCGCGCTCACGCCGGGGACCACCTCGAACGCGATGCCGTGCGCCGCGAGGAACTCCGCCTCTTCGGCGCCGCGGCCGAAGACCAGCGCGTCGCCGCCCTTGAGGCGCGCCACGCGCCGCCCCTGGCTCGCGCGCAGAAGGAGCATGTGGTTGATCTCGTCCTGGCTGGTCGACGACTCGTCGCCGCGCTTGCCGACGAAGAGGTGCTCCGCGTGGGGCGGCGCGTGGCGCAAGATCGCCGGGTGGATGAGCGCGTCGTAGAGCACCGTGTCGGCGCGCGCGATGGCGCTGCGCCCGCGCAGGGTAAGGAGGCCCGGGTCACCGGGACCAGCGCTGACGAGGGACACGAATCCGCGCATGACGGCGGGCACTCTATGCCGCGCGGCGGCCGCTGTCGCGCGGACGGTTTGACACCGACCGCGGGCTGCGACTACCAACCGACCGTGCGCTGGATCGTCCTTGCTGCTTTGCTGGTGTTCGCGTCCTGTCGTGGCTCCTCGCCGGTGGAGCCCGAGGCGCCCGCGCGCAACGCGGCGCCCGCGGTCGTCACGCCGCCCCCACGCAGCGGTCCCTCCGTACGGATCATCCGCCAGGCGGGGGGCCCCGTCGACATCGACGTCGAGGTGGTGCGCGAGCCGCGCACCCGCGAGCGAGGGCTGATGTTCCGCCGCGACATGGACGAGAACCACGGGATGATCTTCGTGTTCCCGCGGCCTGACCACCAGGTGTTCTGGATGCACAACACCATCCTTCCCCTGGACATGATCTTCATCCGCGCCGACCGCACCATCCTCGGCATCGTCAAGAACGCCACGCCAGAGACCGACGACCCGCGCGAGGTCCCTGGCGACTCGCTCTATGTGCTCGAGGTCAACGGCGGCTTCTCCGACCGACACCACCTGAGCGCGGGCGATCGGGTGGAACTCACCCAGGTTCCGCCCGCCAGCGAGTGACCCGCCATGCACACCGACCGACTCGTCCGACCGCTGCTCCTGCTCACCCTCGCCTCGGGGTGTAACCTCACCGCTCCGGCCGAGCCCGCCTTCCGGCCCGTCGCGACCCCCCCGCCCTCGGCCCCTCCGGTCCCCTCGGCGCCTTCGGTCGCCCAGCCCGCCGCGCCGCCGGCGCCCGCTGCCGGTCGGCCCCGATCGCGCGACCTCACGGTCAACCCCGCGCACGCCGACCCGACCGAGCCTGACCCCCTGCACGGGCGCTTCACCCTCGAGCAGGCCACCGCGGGTCTGGCCGGGACGGGTCCGCTTGTGGCGACCATCGAGACGCGCATGGGCAACTTCGCCTGCGAGCTCCTCAGCCGCGAGGCGCCCGTCACGGTGGCCAACTTCGTCGGTCTCGCCCGCGGCCTCCGCGACTTCTGGGACCCGACGGCCGGACGCTGGGTCCGCCGACCCTTCTACGACGGCTCGATCTTCCACCGCGTGATCCCCGACTTCATGATCCAGGGCGGCGACATCCTCCGCTCGGGCATGGGTGGTCCGGGCTTCGAGTTCGCCGACGAGAACGTCCAGGGTCACAACGCTCCTGGCCTGCTCTGCATGGCCAACCACGGCCCGAACACCAACGGCGGGCAGTTCTTCATCACCGAGGTGGCCAAGCCCCACCTCGACGGCAGCTACTCGATCTTCGGCCGATGCACCCCGGCCGACCTGGTCGCGCGCATCACGGCCGTCGAGCGTGACCCGCGCGACATGCCCGTCGAGGCGATCGTCATCGACCACGTGCGCATCTCTCGGCGCTGACCCGGCGCGGGCAACCGCCGCGCCTCGTGTCCCCGACAAGGCACCCCCGATGGTGCCCCGCGCTCTCCGCCACGCGCTCGCGTTCGTGCTCCTCGCCGTCGCCGCGCTCTCGGCAGGCCGCCGAGGCCCCCGATGGTTTTCGCCGCTCCCGGAGGTCCCCGCCGCGGCCACGCCGCCGGTGATCGTCGATGTCAACACGGCCACCCGAGACCAGCTCGAGGCGCTCCCGGGCATCGGCCCGACGCTCGCCCTGCGCATCGTCGCCGGGCGTTCCCTTCGACCCTACCGGCGCGTCGACGACCTGCGGCGGGTTCGCGGCA
>CAIOSS010000443.1 GCA_903860995.1 uncultured delta proteobacterium
CCCGGCGGGTCGAGACTGGCCTTCGTTGCGCTCGTTCGAGAAGGTGTGCCGGACGCGGGTGCTACCGGACGCGACGGTGACGCGGGAGACGTACTAGTACCGCGTCGCAAGAGTTCTGACGGGTTCAGGCGGCTACCTTTCGGGCGACCTCCTGCCAGCTGCTCTCCTCCCGGCCCGCCTTCAACTGCCGATAGACCTTCCCGAGCTTCTTCCGCGCTCGCTCGACGGTGAACATCCACTCGATTCGCGCGCCGGACTCATTGCGCGCCTTCTCCCACGCGGCGATCTCGCTGCGGACCAGGGCGACATCGGGGATGCGGCGATCGAGGCACTGCTTCTTCAGCACGCCGATCTCGATCTCCACCATGTTCAACCAGCTCGCGTGCTTGGGCACGTAGTGGAACTCGATCCGTCGCAGGATCCGTCGTGCCTCGGCCGGATCGAAGGTGTCGTAGAGCGCCGCGGCGCTGTGCGTCGAGAGGTTGTCGAGCACCACGCGCACGCACTCCGCCTCCGCGTAGTGCAGGTCCACCAGCTCCCGGACGAACACCGCGAAGTCTGCGTTCGTGCGCCGCGCGGTGACCTTCACGTGACGCCACGGCCGGTTCACGTCCACGCACACGAACAGGTTGGCCGTCCCATGCCGCACGTACTCGCAGTCGTACCGCCGCAACTTGCCAGGCTCCGGCGGCAGCGGCACGCGGGACTCGCCGATCAACTGGATCGGCGACTCATCCAACGACACCACCGGACGCTTGGGGTCCGCGGGCGCCGCGTACAGCTCGAGCACGTCCTCCATTCGCGCGACGTACTCGCTGTTGACCTTCGGGATGCACCACATCTTCTCCCGCCAGGGCTTGAGCTTGTTCTCCGAAAGACGACGTCCGACGGTGTCGCCACTCAACCCGTCGTGCGACGTGAGGCGCACCATCTCGCCCGCGAGCAGGTCGAGCGTCCACGACGCTCGCCCCTCCGGCGGTGCGGCACACGCGGTGGCGATCAGCAGCACCTCCTCGGCCCCCGAGAGCTTGCGAGGCCCGCCCGATCGAGGCGCATCGCGGAGAGCGACCTCCAGGCCCTCCTCCACGAAGCATCGCTTCATCCGGTAGACCGTCGCCTCGCTGGTACACACCACGCGCGCGATCTCGGAGTCGGTGGCGCCCCCCTCGGCGGCGAGCAGCACCTGCGCCCGCTTGACCTCGCGGAGCTTCGGTCGGCCGCGCGCGACCAGGGACTGCAGGGTGGCGCGTTCCTCGTCGCTCAACGTGATGCGATACCGTACGTTCATCGGGCGAATCCTCCGCCCGAAGCGGAGCTCTCGCCGGAGGACGATGTCGAGCGCGAACGACGATGTGCCGCGGTGGACCGCGAAGCAGGGCCAGTACCTGGCGTACTTCTACGCCTACGCGACATTGAACGGGCGGGCGCCTGCGGAGCGCGACATGGAGACGTTCTTCCGCTGCACCGCACCGAGCGTTCACACCATGGTGAAGACGCTGGAGCGCGAAGGCCTCATTCGTCGACAGCCCGGCGTGGCTCGCTCCATCGAGTTGCTCGTCGCGCCCGAGGCGCTGCCGATCCTCCGGCGCCCCCTATGAACCACGGCGCCAGCACCGCCTGCGAGCATCGGCCTCCGACACGAGGTGATCGGTTGGAGCGGCTGCCCGCCCAGCCCGTCGCGCCCTTGCGATCCTTGCGACCCTTGCGGTTCTTCTCCCCCGGCGCGGCCGCAGCG
>CAIOSS010000444.1 GCA_903860995.1 uncultured delta proteobacterium
CCCGCCCCGCGCACCGCGGCGCCGCCCCCGCCTCCGCCTCCGCCCGCGCCCACGGCGCCGCCGCCGTTGATGGTCGCCGAGGAGATGAGCAACGACCCCTCGGCGGACACCGTCGCCACCGGCACCAACACCAACTTCCGCGGCGGCGACATCGCCAACAACGGCGTGGCCAACCAGGGGCCGGTGCGCAACGCCGACCCCAACGGGGTGCCGGGCGGCACGGGCACGCAGCCGGCGCTGCCCTCGAACGTGCGCGACGTCGACCTGAGCGAGCGCCCGCGCATCGAGTGCGACGAAGACTCGCTGCGAAACTTCTTCCCCGAAGAGGCTCAGGAGCGAGGCGTCACCGGGATGCGCGTGCAGGTGCGGGTCAACGTCGATGCGGGCGGCCGCATCACCCGCACGCAGGCGCTCCAGGACCCGGGCTTCGGCCTCGGGCGCGCCGCCGAGCGGGCCGTCATGAATGGCTGTCACTCGACGGTCCCGCGCGCCCGCGACGGTCGGGCGGTGGCCACGGTCACGACCTTCCGGCTCAATTTCGAGCTCGAGTGAGTCGCCTTCCTGCGGCGCTTCCCGCTTGAGTGGAGCGGTCGCTCCGGGCGACACTGGCGAAGGCGCGCCGACGACTCCACGGTAGTGGCGTACCCATTGGAGGACGACTCATGCCCAAGCGGCGATTGGCGACGGTGGCGGGGCTCGCGGCGCTGTTGGGAACACTCCCGGCGATGGCCCAGACCGGCTCGGTTCCCTACGACACCAACATCGACTTCCAGCAGTTTCGGCCTGCGCCGGGGCCGTACAACTTCTTCACCGTGCAGGGCAGCCGGGTCGAGGGGCGCACGGCGCTCTCCGTGGGCGCCTGGGTCAACTACGGCTACCGCCCGCTGACCATCTTCAACGCCGTCTGTCCGAGCCCCACCAACGACTCGGGTTGCACCGTGGGCGACGTCCGCTCGCGCCCCATCGAGCACCTCACGACGCTCAACCTCCTCGTGGGCGTCACGCTCGCCAACCGCATCCTGCTCACCCTCGACCTCCCGTTCACCTACGAGGCCGGCCAGGCCGTGGAGCGGGAGTCCGGGCGTCCCCTGCTCGACCCGTCGAGCAACGTCCTGACGCAAAACGCGGGCGGGCTGGGCGATCCGCGCATCGAAGCCAAGGTGCGCCTGGCGGGCTCCGGGCTCACCGGCGCGGGCCTCGCGGTGAGCGGCTTCGTCACCGTGCCCATCGGGCGCTCGGCGGGGACGGGCGATCACTTCGTCGCCGAGCGCAGCACCACCTTCGGCGGGCGACTCATCGGCGAGTACCGCCGTGGTCGCTTCTCGGTCGCGCTCAACCTCGGCGCGGTCGGTCGGCCCAACACCCTCACGCTGCTCTCCACCGAGGTCGGCTCGCGCCTCACCTGGGGCGCCGCGATCGGCGTCGACATCTCGCCGCGCCTCGCGGTCATGGCCGAGGGCTTCGGCGCCTCCGACCTCAGCAGCCAGCTCCAGAACAACAACGCCGAGCTGCTCGGGGGCGCGCGGTACCGCTTCCGCGACCTCACGTTCACGGCCGGCGGCGGCAGCGGCGTGCTGCGCGGCGCGGGCTCGCCGGTGGCGCGTGCCTTCCTCGGGGTGGGCTGGGCGCCGTACCGGGTCGACAACGACAACGACGGGGTGGGCGACAACGTCGACCGCTGCCCCACCGAGGCCGAAGACGTCGACGGGTACGAGGACGAAGACGGCTGCCCCGAGGTCGACAACGACGGCGACGGCATCAACGACCCGTCCGATCGTTGCCCCGACGAGCCGGAAGACCGTGACACGTTCCAGGACGCCGACGGCTGCCCCGACCCGGACAACGACAACGACGGCGTGCCGGACGGCTACGACACCTGTCCGCGCGAGCCCGAAGACCGAGACGGCGACCACGACGAGGACGGCTGCCCTGACAACGACCGCGACCGCGACGGCGTGCCCGACGACCGCGATCGATGCCCGGGCGAGCCCGAAGACACCGACGGCTTCCAGGACGAGGACGGCTGCCCCGACCCGGACAACGACGGCGACGGCATCCCCGACGGGGAAGACCAGTGCAGCGATCAGGCGGGCCCCGCGTCGGACCACGGCTGCCCCGCGCTCGTCACCCCTCCGCCGGCGCCCGCTGCGGCGGCAGCACCCGCTCCCAGCGAACCGTCGCTGGCGCAGGTCGTGGGTGACCAGATCCAGATCACCGGCTCGGTGAACTTCTCGCGATCGCGCGACCGCATCGAAGGGGCAGGGAGCTTCCAGGTGCTCGAGTCGGTGTTGTCGGTTCTGCGCGCGCACCCGGACATCACCCGCGTCGAGGTGCAGGGGCACACCGACAACCTCGGCGACGCCGAGCGCAACACGGCCCTCTCTGAGCGCCGGGCCGAGAGCGTGCGGCGTTGGCTGGTCGAGCACGGCGTCGACGGCGGCCGACTGACGGCTCGCGGTCTGGGTCCGTCGCAGCCCATCGAGTCCAACAGCACCGAGGCGGGTCGCACGCGCAACCGACGCGTGGAGTTCCACATCGTGATGCCGGCCCCCACCTCGCGCTGACGCTCGCTGGTCGAGAACTTGCCCGACCCTCCCCGGGTCGGGTACCGCGACGGCATGCGTCGTGCTCTTGCCCTCTTCCTATCGACGTTCCTGCCGGGCGCTTGTGTCGAGGCCACCGAGGGTGAGCGCCTTGGCCTGTATTCGGTGCTGGCCACGCGCACCACCAACACGTGTGGGGCGCAGATGGCGGGCAAGCTCCCGAGCGCCCGCTTCAACGTCTCGCTCTCGCTACAGCGCGGCGTGCTGCGCTGGACCCCGGAGGGCACCGACGGCGCGAGCGGAAGCTTCGACGTCTACCAGGGCACCTTTCGCGTCGCCGTCGAGGCGTCCACCCTGCGCATCGCCCCCGACCGGCGGCGCGACGTCGTCGGCTGCATCCTGCGGCGCGTCGACCTGATCGAAGGCACGGTGACGACGAGCGCCGACGGAGGCGTCGGGTCGAACGACGCCAGCAGCAACGTCGACGCAGGCACCGTCATCGGTGGCTTCCGCGCGCAGGAGACCATCGCGTACGGCACCGAGAGCGGCGACTGCACCCCGCTCATCGGGGTGGGCGAGGGGCAGGCCTTCGCGCTGCCCTGCCAGGTGGGCTACCAGCTCGAGGCCACCCGGGTCGGGCCCTGACGGGAAGCCCTCAGTCGTCGCCGTCGGCGGGGCCCTGGAGGTCGATGACCTCCGCGCCGCGCTTCTGGGCGAGGATGATCAGCTCGCGCGACGAGGGGCCGAAGAACGCGCCGGGGGTGCGGACGTGGCCGCTCACCTCCAGGATGCGGAAGCCCGACTGATGCAGTAGCTGCCCGAGCTCATGCAAGGAGTACAGCCGCACCGAGAACTCGATCTC
>CAIOSS010000445.1 GCA_903860995.1 uncultured delta proteobacterium
ATGGTCCCCACGCGCGCGGCGCTGCGGTCCGGCGTGGTGACCTTCCGGTCGGGGGTGGCGGCGTGAAGGCGGCGGTGGTGCAGCTCAGCTCGGGCGAGGACGTCGGCCGCAACCTGGCGGCCGCGGCGGCGCTCGGGCGCGAGGCCGCGGCGGCGGGCGCGGCGCTGGTGGTGATGCCCGAGAACGCCCTGTACATGGGCGCCGAGGAGGGCAAGGCGGAGGTCGCGGGGCGCTACGCGCTGGGCGAGGCGCCGGGCGGGCACTGCGGCGAGCGCATGGCGGCGCTGTCGCGGGAGACCGGCGCGTGGGTGCTCTGGGGCGGCGTGCCCGAGGCGCGCGCGGAGGACGCGCGGACCTACAACACCGCCGCCCTGCTCGACCCGGCGGGCGTGGTGGTGGCGCGGTACCGGAAGATCCACCTCTTCGACATCGACCTGCCGGGGGGCCCGGTGCTTACCGAGTCGCGTAATACGGCGCCGGGCGACGCGCTGGTGGTGGCCGACACGCCGGTCGGCCGGCTGGGCTTGAGCGTCTGCTACGACGTGCGCTTCCCGGAGCTGTACCGGGGCCTGGTCGACGGCGGCGCGACGGTGCTGGCGGTGCCCGCGGCCTTCACGGCGACGACCGGGAGGGCGCACTGGGAGCTGCTGCTGCGGGCGCGCGCGGTGGAGTCGCAGGCGTACGTGCTGGCCGCCGCGCAGTGGGGCACCCACCCGGGCGGGCGCACCACCTGGGGCCACGCGATGATCGTCGACCCCTGGGGCGTGGTGGTGGCCGAGCGCGCCGAGGGGGAGGGCTTCGCGCTCGCGGACATCGATCCCGAGCGCATCGCCGGGGTGCGGTCGTCGCTGCCCTCGCTGGCGCACCGGCGCATCGGGCGCCTCCCCGGACGGTCGGAAGGTTGACCGCGTCGCCGCAGCGGTCTACCGCCGTGGAGCTCCCATGACGCGCTGGCTGCGGCTCTCCTCGCTGTCCCTGGTCTTCGCCCTGATGGGCGGGGGCATCGGCTACCTGCTGCTGCCCGAGCGGGCCCCGCAGGCTGCGGGCGTGCCCCGGGTGCGGGTGCGCGGTCGACCGGTCACCCTGGGCCCCGACCCCCATGCGCAGGCGCGGGAGATCGCCCGGTCGTACCTCCGCGAGCACGTCACCATCGTGGCGGAGGATCACGCCCTCGACCGCACGCGCGAGTCGCTCGGCGCCCGGGTCGACGTGCGCCTGCTGGAGCACCTGCTGCGGGCGGCGGCCGACCCGTCGAGCGCGCTCGTCCGGCACCACGCGGCGCTCGCCCGCGGTCCCATCGAGCTGCCGCTGCCGGTGCGCCTGGAGGGCTCGGTCGCGCTGCCGCTGCTCACGCAGCTCAAGGAGGAGGTCGACCACCTGCCCGTCGACGCGCGCATCGACGTCGAGCAACGGCGGGTGATCCCCGAGCGGCGCGGCACCTTCCTCGACGTGTTCGGCACGCTGGCCCAGCTCGACGCGGCCTTCGCCAGCGGGGCCGGGCGGGTGCAGGCGGCGCTGGAGCACACCCGCCCGACCACCACCTCCGAGCAGCTCCGCGACGTGGAGATGAGCGCCGTCGTGGGGTGGTTCCAGACCAACTACAACGCCAACGAAGACCACCGCGACCGGACGTACAACCTCCACCTCGCCGCCAGCCGGGTGAACGGCTACGTCTGGATGCCCGGCGCCGTGCTCGACTTCAACGAGATCGTGGGCGACCGCTCCGAGGCCAACGGCTTCCGCATGGCGACGGTCATCTCCGCGGGCGAGCTCATCGACGGCGTCGGCGGCGGCGTGTGCCAGATCGCCGGGAGCCTCCACGCGGCCTCGTTCTTCGCGGGCATGGCCGTGCTCGACCGCACGCCCCACTCGCGCCCCAGCGGCTACATCAAGATGGGCCTCGACGCGACGGTGGTGTACCCGTCGATCAACCTCCGGCTGCGCAACACGCTGCCCTTCCCGGTGGTGGTGCACACGCGGCTCAACAACGGCCTCGCGCGCATCGAGCTGCTCGGCGCCCGGCGCACCCGCGCGGTGACCTTCGTGCGCAAGGTGATGCCGCGGGTCGACCGCTTCGAGGAGCGCGAGGTGCCCGACCCGAGCCTCCCCGTCGGCGGGCGCGTTCTTACCCAGCGGGGTATTCCGGGCTTCCGCATCACCCGCTACCGCATCGTCCGCGAGGGCGACCAGGCCGTGCGCGAGCGCTGGCTCGACGCGTACCCGCCCACGATGCAGGTGTGGCACGTGGGCACCGGTGTAGCCGCGGGCGCGACCTCGCCGCGCCAGGACGACCACCCGGAGTACACGGCCGACCAGTACCTCGCGCTCACCCAGCCGGTAGACAGCAACGACCTCCAGGAGGTGCGCCGCCCGGGCTTCTGTGGGGCGCCCGGGTGGATGGTGCGCCAGGGGCTCACCCGCGCGATGCCCGCGGCCACCGCGCAGGCCATGACCAGCGCCGCCGCGGCCGGGCGCACGGTGGTCCCGAGCGGGTGCGCCGGGGCG
>CAIOSS010000446.1 GCA_903860995.1 uncultured delta proteobacterium
AGCATCGAAGCGGCGCCTGTCGCGGTGGGTGTGCGGCGGGGATAAGGGGGAGGTATGGGGCGATGCGTCTTGGGAAAAGAACCGCAAGGGTCGCAAGGGTCGCAAGGGAGGGACGGGATGGGCAGTCAGGGGCTCCAACGGCTCACCTCGTGTCGGAGCCCAGACTCGCTCCCTTGCGCCCCTTGCACCCTTGCGGTTCTTCTCCCGCAACCCTGAACCGCCGGGGTCGGAAGGTGCGTGACGCACGGCGGGGGCGAAGGCTCAGCCCGCCTACCGCTTAGCGCCTACCGCGCCCGCACCTTCACCGTGCGCCCGATCACATCCAGCATCCCGCGCAGCTCGTCGTAGTCCGGGTGCTTCATCCGGATCCACGCGTTGGCCATGTACCCCGCCTCCACCGGCTGCGTGGCAGTGCCCGGCGCGGGCAGGTGCATGTCCATGATCGCCCCGCCGAAGCGCCGCTGTATCTCCTCTACCCCCTCGTACCCGACGATGTGCCCGTCGCACTCCGGCCGCAGCGCGACGATGCCCGCGGAGTAGCGCCGCGACAGCCGCTGGCTCGGGCGCCCGTGCACCACCGCCATCGCCCACTCCTTGTAGATGTCGATGTCGTTGGCGGCGCCGTAGAGGTCCCAGGTGCGCACGCCCGGCGGGCGGCACCCGATCTCGCTGAACTTCAGCCCCTTCGGCCCGAAGAACCACTCCATGTGCGTCGCCGAGGTCTCCAGCCCGAGGGCCGTCACGACCTTCTGCCCCATCGCCTTCACCTCGTCGTAGCCCGGCGCGTCGATGCGGTTGGTGGTGATGAACTGCGGCGAGATCCACCGCGTGCGCATCGCCTCCAGCACGTTGGGGTAGTAGTGCGTCACGAAGTCGTGCACCACGCGCCCGCCGATGGTGAGCGTGTCGTAGAAGCCCTCGTGCCCCTCGATGAACTCCTCGACGGCCACGCTGCGCCCGCGGCCCACGCCGAAGTCCGCCAGGGCCTTCGTCAGCTCGCGGTCGTCGTCGACGCGCACCGTGCCCGAGGCCCCCGCGGCGTCGCGCGGCTTCACCACCAGGGGGTAAGCCACCCGCGCCGCGAAGGCCCGCAGCTCGGCCACGTCGGCCGACCCGATGGACTGCGCGCAGGACACCCCGGCCTCGCGCAGCGCCTCCTTCATCGCCGGCTTGTCGCGGCACAGGAAGGTCGTCTGCACGCTCGTGCCCGGGATGCCGCAGCGCTCGCGCACCCGCGCCGCAGCCATCACGTGCGACTCCACCACGGCCTCCAGCCGGTCGACGCTCACGCGCTGCTGGATCCACCGCACGGCGCGCTCGACCTGGGCCTCGTCGGTGACGTTGCCCACCTGCTCGTAGTGGCTGAGCCAGCTGCGCAGCGCCGGGTCGAGCGACTCCTTCGGCCGCTCGCCGATGCCCGTCACCCGCGCCCCGACGGCGTGGAGCGCGCGGACGAATTCACGCTGGTTCGCAGGAAAGCACGGCTCGAGAAACACCACGTCGAGGGTCATGGCCCGGGAGGCTATCAGAGCCCGCGCGGCCGCGGCGCCTCCCCTGATACTGTCAGCCCATGAAGATCCTGTTCGTGTCGTCGGAGGTCGCGCCCTTCGCCAAGACGGGTGGCCTCGGCGACGTCTCCGCCGCGCTCCCGAAGGCCCTCCACGCCCTCGGCCACGATGTGCGCGTGGTCGTCCCGATGTACGCCCGCGTGCTCGGCCGCGGCCACGCCTTCACCGAGGTCATCCCGGAGATCGTCTTCCCCATGGGCGACCTCACGGTGCGCGTCGCCGTCTTCTCCGCGCCGCTGCCGGGCACCGCGGCGCCCGTGTACTTCGTGCGCTGCCCCGCGCTCTACGACCGCGCCAACATCTACGACACCGCGGGCGACGAGCACCTCCGCTTCGCCGTGCTCAACCACGCCGCGCTGCGGCTCTGCCAGCACCTCGGCTTCGCGCCCGACATCATCCACGTCAACGACTGGCAGGCCTCCCTCATCCCGCTGCTGCTCCGCACCCTCTTCGCGTGGGACCGGCTCTTCGCCCGCACCCGCACCGTGCTCACCATCCACAACCTCGGCCACCAGGGCACCTTCGACGCCGGGCTCCTCGGCGAGGCCGGCCTCGCCCCCGTCGCCGACGGCCTGCACCAGGACCAGCTCCGCGAGGGGCGCTTCGGCTTCCTGCTGACGGGGATCCTCTACGCCAACGCCATCACCACGGTGAGCCCCACCTACGCGCGGGAGATCCAGACGCCGGAGCACGGCGTCGGGCTCGACGCCTTCCTGCGGGCCCGCGCGGACGTGCTGCGCGGCATCCTCAACGGCATCGACGACGCCGAGTGGAACCCCGCCGCCGACCCGCTCATCCCGCACGCCTTCTCCATCGACGACCTCTCCGGCAAGGAGCGCTGCAAGGCCGAGCTCCTGGCCTCCGCGGGCCTGCCGTACCGCCAGGACGTTCCGCTGGTGGGCGTGGTGTCGCGGCTCGCGTGGCAGAAGGGCTTCGACCTCTGCGAGGCCGTGCTGCCCCGGATGCTCGAGCGCCGGCGCTTCCAGCTCGTGGTGCTGGGCACCGGCGAGGGGCGCTACGAGGAGTTCTTCCGCGCGCTGGCGAGGGCCTTCCCGCGGCAGGTGGCCTACCTCCCGGCCTTCAGCGAGCGCCTCGCGCACGCCATCGAGGCGGGGTCGGACATGTTCCTGATGCCGTCGCGCTACGAGCCCTGCGGGCTCAACCAGATGTACAGCCTGCGCTACGGCACCGCCCCCATCGTGCACCGCACCGGCGGCCTCGCCGACACCGTCTGGAACTTCGACCCCGCCACCGGCCGCGGCACGGGCTTCGTGTTCGACCACTTCGACGCCGCCGGCCTCGCGTGGGCCCTCGGCCGCGCCCTCGACCTGTGGGGCGACGGCGCCGGGGCCGAGCTCGATCGGTGGCGCCAGCTCCAGCGCAACGGCATGCGACTCCCGCTGGGCTGGTCGCATCGCATCGGCGAATACCTGGAGCTGTATCGACTGGTGGCGCCGGAGGCCTGAGACCGGGTCCGGCGGCGTCCTTAGCGGCAGATGTAGAGCGCGGGCATCTCGAGGCGGGGTCGGCACCGCATCTTCGTCTCGCAGAACTCCCCGCACGCGCCGCAGTTGCCGTTGAGGCGGAGATCTACCTCACAGCCGTCGTCAGGGTCGCTGTTGCAGTCGTCGAAGCCGGCGATGCAGGTGAAGCCGCACTCGCCTCTCACGCACCTCGGCGTCGTGTTGGGGCGGGTCGGGCAGACGTTGCCGCACACGCCGCAGTGGGTGGCGCTGTTGATGGTGTTGATCTCGCAGCCGTCGGTGCGCTTGTCGCTGTTGCAGTCCGCGAAGCCGGCGTTGCAGCTGCCGCTGCAGCTGCCGCCCACGCACGTCGCCGTGATGTTGCTGGTCGAGCAGGCCATCCCCGAGCAGCCGCCGCACTGCACCACCGAGGTGTTGGTGTCGACCTCGCAGCCGTTGCCCTGGAGGTTGCCGTCGCAGTTGGCGCGCCCCGCCGAGCAGGTGCCGTTGCACACGCTCGCACCGCAGGTGCGCGACACCAGTCCGGTGCCCGAGCACACCGTGCCGCAGGCGCCGCAGGCGTCGGCGTCGGCGGTGAGGTTGCGGCACACGCCCGAGCAGGTGGTCTGCCCCGCGCCGCAGGTGGTCACGCAGGCGCCCGCCGAGCAGACCTGACCGGCGTCGCAGGCCCTCGGCGCGCCGGGGGTGGAGCAGGCGCCGCAGTTGGCCGTGTCGCTGTTGAGGTTCACCTCGCAGCCGTTCATCGGGTTGCCGTCGCAGTTGGCGAAGCCCGCGTTGCAGCTCGCGATGGTGCACGCGCCCGCCGCGCAGCCCGCGGTGGCGTTGGGCAGCGAGCACACCGTGTTGCAACCGCCGCAGTTGGTCGGGCTGGTGTTGGTGTTGATCTCGCAGCCGTCGCTGAGCAGGCCGTTGCAGTTGCCGAAGCCCGCGCTGCAGTTGATGCCGCAGAGCTGCGAGAGGCAGGTCGCGGTGCCGTTGGTGCTCACGCACGCGCGGCCGCAGGCGCCGCAGTGGGCGACCGTGGTGATGGCCACCTCGCAGCCGTTGGCGGGCGCGCTGTCGCAGTCCGCCGTGCCGGCCATGCAGCTCACGCTCGACGTGGTGCAGGCGGAGCCGGCGCACACCGCGATGCTGCCGATGGGCGGCGTCGGGCAGCGGTTGTTGCACGCGCCGCAGTGGTTGATGTCGCCGGCGACGGTGTTGACCTCGCAGCCGTTGGAGTCGACGCCGTCGC
>CAIOSS010000447.1 GCA_903860995.1 uncultured delta proteobacterium
CGCCGCGCCCGCCGCCCGCCGCCGCCACCGCCACCGCCACACCAGACCCCCCCGCGGGCGGCCCTCCCTACTTGTTGTAGGGCTCGCCGCGGATGATCGAGAAGGCCCGGTACACCTGCTCCGCCAGGATGAGCCGCGCCAGCCGGTGGGGCAGGGTCATCGCGCCGAGGGAGAGCCGCCAGCGGGCCCGCGCGCGCACCAACGGGGGCAGGCCCTCCGCGCCGCCGATGGCGAACACGGGCGTCACCGCGCGTCGCATGGCGTCGTCGACCTTCGCGGCGAAGGCCTCGGACGACAGGGGTCTCCCTTCGATCTCCAGGGTCACCAGCTCGGCGCGCTCGCCCTGGGCCGCGAGGCAGCGCTCGAACTGCGCCACCACGCGGTCTTCGCGCTCGTCCTTCAGCTCGACCTCGCTGAGCTCGGCGTACCGGCGCACGCGGCCGTAGTAGTCGTCGAGGAGCGCGCGGAGCTCAGGCTCCTTCACGCGCCCCACGGCGGCGACGACCAGCTTCACGGGCTGGCGGGCGAGGCTCCGTCGGCGGCGGGCGCCTCGAAGGGCACGCGCGTGGCGTCCATCCAGAGCCCCTCGAGGTCGTAGTAGCGCCGCGCCTCGTCGACGAACACGTGCACGATCACGTCGGTGTAGTCGACAAGCACCCACTGGCCCTGCTGCATGCCCTCGACGCTGGTCGGGCGATGGCCCTGCTCCTTGAGCGCCTCGGTGACGCCGTCGGCGACCGCGCGCACCTGCCGGTCGCTGCGGCCCGACATCAGCACCAGGAAGTCTGCGTAGTCGACCTTCTCGCCGATATCGAGGATCTCGATGCGCTCGGCCTTCTTGTCGAGCCCGGCCGCGGCGATGAGCTTGGCCAGCTCGCGGGCGCCGTCGCGCCGCAGGGCCGCTGCGTCGGGCGTCGAGGCCGACAGCTCCGGCCGCTTGCGGGGCTTGGGCCTGGGCGCCGCGTCGGCCTTCGGCCCGGACTTCTTCTTCGCAGGCGCCGCCTTCGCGGGGGCCACCGCCTTCTTCGCGGGCGCCGCCTTCGCGGGGCTCGTGCGCGGCCCGCTGGTCTTCTTCGCCACGCGCAGCGCGGCGTTCTTCTTCTTCTCCTTCTTCGCCTCGATGTCGGCGCGAGAGAGGGCGGGCTTCGCGGGCGCTGCCTTCTTCGCCGGGGCGGCCTTCTTCGCGGGCGCTGCCTTCGCGGGCGCTGCCTTCGCGGGCGCCGCCTTCGTCGCGGGCGCCGCCTTCGCGACGGGGCGGGCCGGTGTCTTCGGGCTGGCCTTCGCGGCGGAGGTCTTCTTGCGCGGGGACTTTGCTTCGGCCATGACTCGCCTGCTTGTCGTCGCCGCGGTACCTGTGGCACGCATCAGCGCGCCCCGCGACTTCAGCCCTCAGCATCGCACCACACGCGGCGTCGGCACCACAAGAAGCGTCACCGTAGGACGAACCCGATGAGCTTCCCCCCGACCCGCCTCCTCCCTCCGGCCGACGCCGCGCTCACCGTGCTCGGCATCGAGAGCTCGTGCGACGAGACGGCCGCGGCCATGGTGCGCCTCGAGCGCGGCGGCGCCTGGGTGCTCTCCGACGTCATCGCCAGCCAGGTCGCCGAGCACGCGCCCTACGGGGGGGTCGTGCCCGAGATCGCCGCGCGGGCGCACCTGCGGGTGATCAGCCCGGTCGTGCGCGAGGCCGTCGCGACGGCCGGCGGCTGGGGCGCCGTCGACGCCGTCGCCGTCACCGCGGGCCCCGGGCTCATCGGCGCGCTGCTCGTGGGCCTGCAGGCCGGCAAGGCCATCGCCCTGGCGCGGGGGCTGCCCCTCGTGGGGGTCAACCACCTCGTGGGCCACCTGCTCGCGCCCTTCACCCGGGTCGTGGGGGAGGTGCACCCGCAGCCGGCCTTCCCCTTCGTGGCGCTGCTCGCGTCGGGCGGGCACACGGCCCTCTACCGCTGCGACGACGCGGCCACGATGCGCGAGCTCGGCGCCACCCGCGACGACGCCGCGGGCGAGGCCTTCGACAAGGTCGCCAAGATGCTCGGGCTGGGGTACCCCGGCGGCCCCGTCATCGACCGGCTCGCGGCCCTGGGCGACCCCGAGGCCATCGCGTTTCCGCAGGCGATGCGCGGCCGCTCGCTGGAGTTCAGCTTCAGCGGGCTCAAGACCAGCGTGGCCCAGCACCTCGCGAAGCACGGGCAGCCCGGCAGCGAGCAGGGCCTGCGCGACCTCGCCGCGGGGGTGCAGCGCGCCATCGTCGAGACCCTCGTGCGCAAGGTGGTCCTGGCCGCGCAGCAGGAGGGCATCACCCGGGTGGTGCTGGGCGGCGGCGTCGCGGCCAACCGGGGCCTGCGCGCCCGCGCGGCCGAGGCGTGCGCGAAGGCGGGCCTGACGCTGGTGGTCCCGCCGGCGCGGGCGTGCACCGACAACGCGGCGATGATCGCCTACGCGGGCGCGGTGTCGCTGCGCAGCGGGCGCCTCGACGGCGCGGCGCTCGACGCGCGGGCCACGTGGCCGGTCGAGCGGGCGCTCGCCCACCCGTAGAGAAGCGTCCAGACGCTCGGCGACCGCGGCATGATGGGCGTCTGTCCGGCAGTGCCCAAAGCGGCGCCCGAGGCTGCGGACGGTTGACCGCGGGAGCCATGGTTTGGTTAGGTGAATCGCCGGTGAGCGGGAGCTGTGGTCGTCGCGACGGTTCGCGAAGGGTCAGCTTCTGATCCCAACCTGCGAAGAGAGCAGATCCCTTGAAGACACAGAACAACCTCTGGTGGTTGGTTCCCACACTGCTCATGGCAGCGTGCGGTGACGGAACAACCAGCACCCCGATCGACACCGACAGCGGCACCCCGAAGGACGCCGGCGAGATCACGGACCTCGGCACCGACTCGGGAACGCCCCCGAAGGACACGGGAACGCCCCCGAAGGACTCCGGGAGCCCTCCCGAAGACACCGGGAGCCCTGCCGAAGACACCGGGAGCCCTGCCGAAGACACCGGGAGCCCCACCGAAGACACCGGGAGCCCCACCGAAGACACCGGGCCCCCCCCCGAAGACACCGGGAGCCCGACGGACACGGGCACTCCCCCCGTCGACGCGGGCACGCCGGCCGACGTCCCGACCTGCCCCGCCGGTCAGGCCTCCTGCGGAACGAGCTGTGTCGACATCAACGTCGACAACACCAACTGCGGCGCCTGCGGCGTCGCCTGTGCCACCGGCCAGAGCTGTCAGACCGGCGTCTGCCGCATCAACTGCGCGATGGGTCAGATCCTCTGCGGCGGCGCCTGCGCGACGCTCGACAGTGACCCCGCCAACTGCGGCGCCTGCGCCAACGCGTGCCCCACCGGCCAGATGTGCTCCGCGGGCGCCTGCGCCCTCACCTGCGCGGCGCCGCGCGTGGTGTGCTCCGCCACCGGCGGCGTGATGTCATGCATCGACACGCTGACCGACGCCAACAACTGCGGCACCTGCGGCAACGCCTGCGCCATGGGCCAGAGCTGCGTCGCTGGCGTCTGTCGCCTCGTGTGCCCGGCGGGTCAGACCGCCTGCGGCGGCGCCTGCGTCGACACCAACACCAGCAGCGCCAACTGCGGCGGCTGCGGCACCGCGTGCGCCACGGGCGAGTCGTGCGCCGTGGGCCTCTGCCGCCGGGACTGCGCCGCCGGCGAGACCCGCTGCGGCGACGCCTGCGTCAACACCCAGACCAGCGCCGCCAACTGCGGCACCTGCGGCACCGCGTGCATCGCCGGTCAGACCTGCGCCGCGGGCGTCTGCGCCTGCCCGACGGGCCAGACCCTCTGCGGCACGGCCTGCCTCGACCTGCGCACCGACGTCGCCAACTGCGGCGTGTGCGCGCGCGCCTGCGCCGCCGGCCAGGTGTGCACCGCGGGCGCCTGCGCCATGGGCGCCCCGACCAACGACCTCTTCTCGGGCGCGACGGTGATCAGCCTCACGTCGCCCTCGCAGGTGCTCACGGGCACCACCTCGGGCTCGACCAACAACTCGGGCTGCGGCACCGCGGGCGACGTGTACTACCGCTTCACGCTCACCGCGCGCGAGGCGGTCTACGTCGACACCTTCGGCACGAGCTACGACACGCGCCTCGCGTTCGCGCCCTCCACCGGGATCGGGACGATCGCCACCACCTGCATCGACGACTCGTGCGGCGGGGAGCAGTCGCAGATCGTGCGCGTGCTCGACCCGGGCACCTACTTCGTCGTCGTGGGCGGATTCGCCAGCCGCACGGGGCCCTTCACCCTGCGCTTCCAGCACCTGCCCATCGGCAACGGCTCGGTGACCCAGATCACCACGCTCTCCCCTGGCACCCAGACCTTCATGGGCACCACCTCGGGCACCGGCGTGGTCACCCAGACCTGCAGCAGGGCCCCCGGCCCGGAGAACACCTACTGGATCGCCACCTGCCCGAGCTTCACGGCCACCCAGTACAACGCCACCACCTGCGGCGCCGCGACCTGGGACACCGTGCTCGAGCAGCGCAGCGCCTCGCGCTCGGCCAACGTCTGCAACGACGACCAGTGCGGCGCGCAGTCGACCATCGCGAACACCCTCCCGGCGGGCGCCGGGCTCCACACGTTCTACGTCGACGGCTTCTCCGCCACGACGCTGGGCGCCTACACCCTGAGCCTCACCCTGGGCGCCTGCCCGGCGGGCCAGAACTTCTGCGGCTCGACCTGCACCAACCTCCAGACCAGCGCCACCAACTGCGGCGCGTGTGGCACCGTCTGCACCGCCCCCACCGGCGGCGCCGTGGCCTGCACCGCGGGCGCCTGCGTGCGCTCGTGCCCGGCCGGCCAGAGCAACTGCGCCAACGTCTGCCGCGCCACGCAGACCGACCTCGCCAACTGCGGCGCCTGCGGCACCGTCTGCACGGCGCCCACCGGCGGCACCGTGACCTGCGCCGCGGGCGCCTGCGTGCGGGCCTGCCCGGCGGGCCAGACCAACTGCAGCAACGTCTGCCGCAACCTCCAGACCGAGAACGCCAACTGCGGCGCCTGCGGCGTCACCTGCGCGGCGGGCAACACCTGCACCGCCGGCGTCTGCCGCCCGAGCAACAACACCCGCACCTCGGCCACCGCCCTCACGCTGGCGGCGGGCGAGACCACCGTGACCGGCACGACGGTCGCCGCCACCTTCGACGGCCCGACGGGCTGCGGTGCGGGCGACGTCCCCAACGTCTGGTACAGCTTCACGCTGGCGGCCGCCGAGGTCGTCTACGCCGACACCGCGGGCACCGCGTACGACTCGCGGCTCTACCTCGTGAACAGCGCGGGCGCCCTCGTCGCCAACACCTGCAACGACGACGCGGGCTGCAGCACCGGCGGCTTCACCTCGGGCAACCAGGCGCGCTTCGCCGCGGTGCTCCAGCCGGGCACCTACTTCATCGCGGTGTCGGGCTTCACCGCCGGCAACACCGGGCCCTTCACGCTGCACGTGCAGCACATCCGCCGCGCCCTCGGGTCGTACTTCTACGACACCGCCATCACGGGCACCGCGACCACGCCCAGCACCCTCCTCGTCGGCACCAGCGCGTTCACGCCCTCGTGCATCGAGGGCGCCTCGGGTGAAGACGTCCGCTGGTTCATGACCTGCGGCAGCGCCACGCCGAGCCTCTTCAGCCTCTGCGCGGCCGACGGCGCGACCTACAGCCGCCGCATCGGCGCCACCAACTACGACCCCACCATGGCCGTGTACAGCGGTCAGTCGGGCTCGCAGGTGCAGTGCAACGACGACGGCCCCAGCGGCACCAACTGCCGCGGCACGGGCACCGGCGCTGACACCCTCAACTTCGGCTCGCGCATCAGCGCGACGGTTCCGCGCGGCATCAACGCGGTGGTCGTCGATGAGCGCGGGCAGGCCCGCGGCATGACGTACACCCTGCGCCACGCGATCCAGTAGTCCCTCCCTCCCTCTCCCCCTGACAGCCCTATAGACCCCGCCGCCGCCGATCGGACCGATCCGGCGGAGGGGGGGGGGGAGTGCGTCTGTTCGCCCCCCCTTCGGGTGCGCAGGTTCGATAGACTCCGCGGCCACATGAGCAGCGCGAGCACCATCGAGCCCACGGAGTCTGTCGTCGCCCCGAAGAAGGGGCACCCCAAGGGGCTCTACCTCCTGTTCGCGACGGAGATGTGGGAGCGCATGTCGTACTACGGCATGCGCGCACTGCTGGTGCTGTACATGACCGGCGCGGCGGAGCACGGCGGCTTCCACTGGAGCCGCGCCGAGGCGCTCAAGATCTACGGTACGTACACCGCGCTCGTGTACCTGACGCCGCTCGCGGGGGGCTACATCGCCGACCGCTACCTGGGGCAGCGCCGCGCCGTGGTGCTCGGCGGCTTCCTGATGATGATCGGGCACTTCCTCATGGCCGTGCCGGGCACCGCGGCCTTCTTCGCGGCGCTCACCTTTCTCATCGTGGGCAACGGGTTCTTCAAGCCCAACATCAGCACCATGGTGGGCGGGCTCTACCCGGCCGGCGACGCGCGCCGCGACGGGGCCTTCACGATCTTCTACATGGGCATCAACCTCGGGGCCTTCCTCTCCCCGCTGGTGTGCGGAACCCTCGGCGAGAAGCTCGGCTGGCACTGGGGCTTCGGCTCGGCGGGCGTCGGCATGGGCCTCGGGCTGGTGACCTTCCTGGCGTTCTCCCGGCGTCTGCTGGGCGACGTGGGCCTCCGACCTGCGCCGCGCAACCAGCAGAAGCTCGGGCGCCCGGGGGAGGGCGACGACTACCGCGCTACCGGCGCCGTCGAGACCGCCGCCCTCACCCCCGTCGAGAAGGACCGCCTCGGGGTCATCTTCGCCCTCGCGTTCTTCAACATCTTCTTCTGGGCGGCCTTCGAGCAGGCGGGCGGCCTGATGACCCTCTACACGGACACCAAGGTCGACCGTCACCTCTTCGGGCTCGTGGTGCCGACGACGTGGTTCCAGTCCATCAACCCGATGTTCATCGTGCTGATGGGGCCGCTGTTCTCCATCCTGTGGGTGCGCCTCGCCAAGGCCCGGCGGGAGCCCTCCACCCCCGCCAAGCTGGGCATCGGGCTGCTGCTCCTCTCCCTCGGCTTCGTCCTGATGCTCGGCGCCTCCAAGCAGACCGAGCACGGCGGCCAGGCCGCGATGTTCTGGGTCGTGGGCGCGTACTTCCTGCACACCGTCGGCGAGCTGTGTCTCTCCCCGGTGGGCCTCTCGGCCGTGAGCAAGCTCGCCCCCGCCCGCTTCGCCTCCCTGATGATGGGCGTGTGGCTGCTCTCCAGCTTCGTCGCCAACTACCTCGCGGGCCTCATCGGGAGCTACTCCGAGCGCCTCGGGGAGTTCACCCTCTTCGCCACCATCGTGGTCGTCACCGCGGGCGCGGGCGCCGTGCTCATCGCGCTGAGCCCGATCATCAGCAAGCGCATGCACAACCCTCCCCCGGTGGTGCCCGCGGGCTGAGCGACCCGGGCGATCCGTCGAAGCTCGCGCAGACCTCACCCCCGCTGCCGCGCGCCCCTCTCCATGAATGGAGAGGGGCTGCGATCACCTGACAATTCGCCCTGAAACGCAGGCGTTCGAAGAGCCCCTCTCCATTCATGGAGAGGGGCACGCGGCAGCGGGGGTGAGGTCTGCGCGAGCTTCGACGGATCGCTGCGACCCGGCGCCGCGCGGCGCTCCACATCGGTCCCGGTGTCGTGCGAAGCTCGCGCGATGAAGCGTGGGACCCATGGACTCCTGGTGGGCGTGATCGCCCTCTCGCTCGCGTGCACCGAGGGCAACTCCGTCGTGGGAGGCCCGCCCGACGCGGGCCCCGCGGACACCGGCGCCACCGACCTCGGCACCGACCTCGGCACCGACCTCGGCACCGACCTCGGCACCGACCTCGGCGCGCCCGACGTGCCCGACGTGCCCGACGTGCCCGTCGACGTGCCCTTCCGCTGCGCCGACAACGCCCAGTGCGTGGGCCGCGCCGAGGGCGCCGTCTGCGAGGTCGCCACCGGGCGCTGCGTGCAGTGCCTCGCGAGCGCCGACACCTGCCCCGCGGGCCAGTACTGCGTCGCCGCCACCAACGCCTGCGCCCCCGGCTGCCGCGACGACGAGTCCTGCCGCCTCGCCGCCCCGGACGGGGGGGCGGCCTCGCCCACCGCCCGCTGCGACACCACCGCGCGCGTCTGCGTGGCGTGCCTCGCCAGCACCGACTGCCCCCTCGGCAACCTGTGCGTCGGCAACCTCTGCGTCGCCGGCTGCGACGCCGCCCGCGGCTGCCCGGCCGACCAGACCTGCTGCGCGGGCGCCTGCGTCAACACCCAGTCCAACGTCGCCGCCTGCGGCGCCTGCGACGCCCGCTGCGCGCCCGCCAACGCCGTGCCCGCGTGCCTCAACGGCACCTGCGCCGTCACGAGCTGCACCGCCCCCTTCGCCGACTGCGACATGGCCGCGGCCAACGGCTGCGAGGTCAACACCCAGAGCGACCTCGCCCACTGCGACGCCTGCGGGAGGCCCTGCGCCGCGCGGCCCAACGCCGCCGCGCGCTGCGCCGCCGGGGCCTGCGCGTACGAGTGCGCCGCGGGCTTCGCCGACTGCAACAGCGACCTCTCGGACGGCTGCGAGGTCGACACCCGCAGCTCCGCCGCCCACTGCGGGCGCTGCGGGGGCGTGTGCGCGCTCGCCAACGCGACGGCGGCCTGCGCGGCCGGGGCGTGCGCGGTGGCGTCCTGCGGACAAGGCTTCGCCGACTGCGACGGCAACGCCCTCAACGGCTGCGAGGCCAACACCGGGAGCGACCTCGCCCACTGCGGCGGCTGCGGGAGGCCCTGCGCCGCGCGGCCCAACGGGGCGCCGGTGTGCGTGCTCGGGGCCTGCGGCATCACCTGCCTCGCGGGCTTCGCGGACTGCAACGGAAGCCCGGCGGACGGCTGCGAGTCCAACACCCCCACCGACCTGCGCAACTGCGGCGGCTGCGGGCGCGTCTGCGGCGACGCCAACGCCACGGCGACCTGCGCGGTGGGCGTCTGCGCCATCGCGAGCTGCAACGCGGGCTTCGGCGACTGCGACGCCAACCTGGGCACCGGCTGCGAGGCCAACCTCGCGACGAGCAACGCCCACTGCGGCGCGTGCGGGCGCACCTGCCTCGCGGGCGCCACCTGCACGGCGGGCGCGTGCGTGCTCGGGCCCTACGGCAGCGGCGCCGACGCGGCCCTCGCGCCGTCGTCGGGCACGGTGACCATCAACACGGTGCGCTCGCCCGCGACGGGCGCGGCGGGCGCCACGGCCCTCGACCTGACCGCGCCGACGGGCTTCGCGGTGGGGCAGATGGTGTTCCTGCACCAGACGCAGGGGGCCGGCGCGGGGGCCTGGGAGGTGCGGCAGATCGTGGCGCTCGCGGGCGCCCGTGCGACCGTCGAGGCGCCCCTCACGGCGGCGTACAGCAGCGCCGGGGCCAACCGCGCGCAGGCCGTGGTGATGCCGCAGTACACGACCGTGGCCATCACCGCCGCCACGGTGGTCGCGCCCGCCTGGGACGGCAACACCGGGGGCATCCTGGCCTTCGCGGCGCGCGACAGCGTGCGGGTGATGAGCGGCGCCATCGTGATGAGCGAGCGCGGCTTCCGGGGGCACCCCCGGGTGAACACCAGCTTCCGCCCCGGCGAGCAGGGCGAAGGGTCTCTCGGGTACGGCGTGCAGAACACCGCGCCCAACGGCAACGGCGGCGGCGGTGGCGGGCGCACCGACTGCGAGTGCTGCTGGGCGGGCGGCGGCGGCGGCGGCGGCCACGCCACCGGCGGGCTCGACGGCAGCGCGGGCGGAGCGGTCTGCCAGCCGGGCGGCAACGCGGGCCTGGCCGTGGGCAGCGCGGCGCAGACGACGATGTTCTTCGGCGGCGCGGGCGCCAACGGCGGCTCGGACGAGGACGGCTACGGCTCCGCCGGGGCCAACGGCGCGGGGCTCATCTACGTGGCCTCGCCGGCCATCTCCGTGGAGAGCCCGGGGGCCATCCGGGCCAACGGCCAGGCGGGCGCGCCGGAGTTCAACTACTCGGGCTGCGGCTCCGGCGGCGGCGGCGCGGGGGCGGGCGGCGCGGTGTACCTCCGGGCGGCCAGCGCCAGCCTCGGCGCGGGCCTCGTGACCGCCAGCGGCGGCACTGGCGGCAACGACCCTGACAACTGCGGCACCCCGGGCGGCAACGGCAGCGTCGGGCGCGTCACCCTCCGCGGGTCGACCACCACGAGCGGCACC
>CAIOSS010000448.1 GCA_903860995.1 uncultured delta proteobacterium
CACCGCCGCCGCGCCCGCCGGGTCGGTCTGCCCCACCGCCCGCGCCGCGCGCCGCGTGAGCTCGATGCGCGCCGGGCCGTCGGGCAGCCCCTCGGCGCGCTCGCGCACGAAGGCCAGCAGCCGGTCGCGCTCGCCGAGCACCTCCAGCGAGTCCATCAGCGAGGTGGCCAGCGAGTCGTTGGCCGGGTCCATCGCCACGGCGCGCTCGGCCTCCGCCAGCGCCGTCGTGGGGTCGCCCATCGCCCGCGCCGCGTCCGAGGCCCGCGCGTGGATCGACGCCCGCTCGGGCCCCGGGCTCAGCGCCTCGGAGCGCTCGACCAGCGAGGCGTACAGCACCGCGTGCTGGCCCGTCGCCCGCAGCAGCCGCTCGGTCTCGTCCCAGGCGTGCGGGTGCAAGGGGTCGCGCGTGGACACCTCCCGCCACGCGTTGACGGCGCCGTGCAGGTCGCCGCTGGCCTCCTGCGCCACGCCCAGCTCGGCCCAGCGCTCGCCCGCCGCGGTGGGCGGCGACCGTTCGGCCCGCGCGCGGAGCACCTCCACCAGGCCCGCGAGGCTGCCGCTCGCCCGGCGCAGCGCCACGAGGCGCTCGGAGACGCCGTCGTCCTGCGGGGCGGCACGCCAGAGCTGGGCCAGCGCGGCGGCCTCGGCGGCGCGGTCGCCCGAGCGGTCGCGGTGCAGGTCGGCCAGGCGGCGCAGGACCGAGTTGCGCACGTCGCCTTCGGGCAGCACGTCGGCGCGCTGCGCCAGCACGGCGCTGAGCTCCTCCCAGCGGTTCTGCTGGGAGAACACCTGGTCCAAGCCCGCGAGGGCCTCGGGGTCTTCACCGACGCTGTCGAGGATCTCCCGCCACGCGTCGAGCGCCGCCTGCGCGTCGTCGAGGCGCTCGAGCGACACCTGGGCGATCTCCCGCAGCCGCGGGATGCGCATGTCCGGCGAGCACTGGTCGCTGCGCACCGCCTCCGCGAGCACGTCGCGCAGCCCGGCGTAGTCGCCCCGGGCGCGCAGGTCGTCCTCCAGCAGCGCGAGGGCCTCCGGGTCGGCGGCGTCGAGGGCCAGCACCCTGCGCATCGTGTCGAGCATCCCCGCGCGGTCGCCAGAGCGCCCCTGGATCTCCGCGAGGTCTTTCAGGTCGCGCACCTGCTGCGGGAGGTCGCCGTCCACGGTCAGGACGCCCGCCATGCGGGAGAAGTCCTCCGCGCGGCCGGCGTCGCGGTAGAGCCCGAGCAGCGTGCGGGCGATCTCCGGGTCGGCGGCGCCGAGGGGCTCGAGCGCGGCGATGGCGTCGTCGATCTGCCCGACGGCGAGGTAGGCCTCCGCGAGGGCCTTGCGCACCACCGGGGTGTACGGGCTCGTCGGGTTGGCCTGCACGAAGGCGATCTGCCGCAGCGCGAGGTCATCGAGGCGCTCCTGCGCGCCGTAGGCCTCGTAGATGATCGCGAAGGCGGCCTCGTCGCCGGGCCACGCGTCGAGGGCGGCCTCCGCGAAGGCCAGGCCGTGCTCGCCGCCGACGCTCTGGGCGAGCGACGAGAGCAGCGCCGCGCCGGTGGTGGCGTCGTCGGGCTGCGCGCCGGGCGACTGGGCCCGCGTGAGGTACGCGCCCGCCAGCTCGCGGAGCAGCTCCCAGTCGTCGGCCTGCGTCGCGCGGACCTCCTCGAGCCAGGCGATCTGGGTGTCGAGCGCGCCGAGGCGGCCGTGGAGTTCGGCGCCTTCGCGCAGGAGCATGGCGCGCACGAGGGGGTCGCCGGTGGCGGCGAGCTGGCGCTCGAGGAGCTGCGCGGCGAGCTTCAGGTTGCCCAGCTGGAGGTAGATCTGCCGGGCGGCCTCGATGGCGCCGAGCTGCGAGGGGTCGCGCTCGAAGGCGCGGGTGTAGTTCGCGACGGCGCGGTCGGCGCGGCCGACGTTCTTGGACCAGAGCTCCGCCGCGCGGAAGAAGAGATCCGCCGAGGACTTCGGGTCGGGCCGTCGCCCGGCGGTCTGCTCGACGAGGGTCGCGAGCTGCTGAAACTCGGCGCGACCCCCGTGGTACTCCCACAAAAATGACAGCGCCTCGGCGTCGTCGGGGTTCTTGTTGAGGCGCTCGTAGCAGGCGTAGGCAGCAGGGTCCATCGCAGGGCATCTGGACGCTATCACGGTGGCCCGGCAGTCCGGAATCTTTGGGGCGACGGTACGAAAGCGTCGGGTGTCGCGCTGCGCGTCAGGGCGCCCGAGGGCCCGGCGACCCGACCTTGACCGCCACGGTCTCGCCCGCGACGGCGGCCTCGGGCTCGAGCGCCAGCAGGCGCACCCGGCCGGTGGCGACGATGCGCCCGTCGGGGTCGGTGACGGCGGCCTCCCAGACCTGCGTGCGCCGGCCGCGGGTGATGGGCCGGGCGGTGGCCCGCAGGGTGCCCTCGCGCACCGCGCGGATGAACGAAGTGTGGTTCTCCAGGCCCACGATGGACTGCCCCCGCGCGCGGGCGTTGAGCGCGGCGCCCACGGAGGCGAGCGTCTCGATGACCCCCGCGTGCACGCCGCCGTGCACGATGCCGTAGGCCTGGAGGTGCTGCGGGCCGACCGTCCACTCGGCGGTGACCTCGTCGACGGTGGCGGAGACGTAGCGCAGCTCCATGGCGGTGTTCCAGCCGTCGCGCTGGGCGTTGAGCATCGGGGCGAAGTCTTCGGGGGCGTCATTCATGGCGACGGCGATCATTCATGACGGCGGCGCTCCCGGCCAGCGCGTCCGTATTGACCGCGCGAACCCGGTTTCGTGCAATAGGCCCTTCATAGCCTCTGCAGCAGCGTGTGCCGTGACCTCCAGACCGACCGCGCCAACTGCGGCGCCTGCGGGACGACCTGCGCCACCGGCGAGGTGTGCTCGGGCGGCGTGTGCGCGCCGACCTGCGGCGGTGGCCAGGTGTTCTGCGCCGGGGCCTGCCGCGACGTGCAGACCGACCGGGCGCACTGCGGCGCCTGCGGCACCCGCTGCGTCGCCGGGCAGGTGTGCAACCAGGCCCGCTGCCAGACCGTGGCGCTGCCCTTCCCGGCGCGCTTCTTCCCGCAGACCGTCGGCGGCACCCAGGGCGGCTACAACGACCTCGCCTTCGACGGCACGGGCAACCTCCTCGTCGGCACCCAGAGCGGCACGATCGTCTCGGTGTCGCGCGTCGACGGGTCGCAGCGCACCGTCGCGAGCGGCATCCCGGGCCCCGTGCTGAGCGTGGCCTTCCACGCGGCGCGCAACACCATCTACGCCATCAACGGGAGCAACCTCTACGCGGTGAACCCGAACACGGGCGCCTCGTCGGTGGTCGTGGCGATCCCGGCCCCGGACGCCATCGCCGTGGTGCCCGCGGGCTTCGGCGCCTTCGGTGATTTCATCGCCGTCGTCGGCCGCTTCAGCGAGCTGCGCATGGTCAACCCCGCCAGCGGCGCCGTGACGAACTTCGCCACGGTCAACGACGGGTCGGACATCGCGTTCACCCCGAGCAACACCGCCGTGGTGGTCAACGGGACCAGCGTGCGGATCGTCACCGCAACGGGCGCGGTCAGCACGCTCTTCACGGGCAGCGGCGTGTCCTTCGACGGCGTCGCCGTCGACACCGTGCGCAACCTCTACTACCTCGCCGACTCCAGCGGCGACCGGCTGTTCTCGCTGCCCTTCGCGGGCGGCGTCAGCACCCCGCTCGGCAGCTACGACTACGACAGCGGGTTCTACGTCGCGGGGATGGTCTTCGACGGCGTCGACACGCTGCTCATGGCCACCGGCGAGTCCAGCCTCACGATCGTCGCCCGCTCGCCGCTCCCCTGAGCGCAGCGCGCTCCCCTCCGTCCTCCCCTCCTCCGACCTCTCCCCCCCCTATCGAGCTCCGCCCGCCCCCGCGGGCGGGGCGAAGCCCGCCATGATCCTCGCGGCCGCGCGGGGCATCCCGTTGCGCTGCGCGTAGCCCGCGACGGCGTTGCGCCAGGCGAACTCCGGCCGGTCGATGCGCAGCAGCGCGTGCATCCGCCGGACGCGCTCGGCGGGCGCGACGGTCTCCTCGGCCTCCACCGCGGGGTGCTCCCACCGGTGCGGGAAGCGCCGGATGGACTCGTACGCGAGCGCCGCGTGCCACGCCGACTCGTCGACCTCGCCGCGGCTCTCCAGCAGCCCCGCGTAGCGGTAGTGGTTGTGCGCCGACGCGGGGCACGCCGCGACCGCGTGCTCGTAGAGGGTCGCGTCGTCGCGCCAGCGGGTAGAGAGGTACGCCGCGGTCGCCACGTGCAGGGCCACCAGCAGACCGACGAGCAGTCGCCGCGCCCCGCCGGACTGCCACCAGCCGAGCAGCGGCGGCGCGAGGGCCAGCGCGACGAAGAGCGTGGGCGCCAGGAAGAAGCGGTCGGCCATGGCCTCGGGCACCTTCCACGCGAGCCCGGTGAACATCGCCCCGGTGGCGCCCACGCAGAGCGCCCACGCGGGCCGCGAGGCGCGGAGCGCGCGGCGGCTGGACCAGAGCCCGAGCGCCAGCAGCGCGAGGCCCGCGGCGAAGTCGGCGCTCCGCGCGGTGTCGGGGCGCCAGAGCATGGCGTACTTGCGGCCTGTGCAGAGGTCGAAGGGCGCCACGAGGAGGCGCGCGGCCCGGGCGAGGTACTCGACGGCGTAGACCACGCGCTGCCACGGCGCCGCGCCCGCGAGGACGTCGTCGGGGGCGAACCAGCGGGCGACGGTGCCGCTCGTGACGAGGCGCGCGGCGACGTAGAGGCTGGCCACGAGGGTCATCACGGAGGCGCGCTGCCAGCCGTCGCGGGGGGTCTCGCCGTGCGCGGGCGTGAGGGAGAGGATGCCGGCGACGGCGACGAGGCTGACGGCGCTCTCCTTGGCGAGCAGCGCGCCGGCCGTGGCGAGGGCGGTGACCCCGAGGCCCGGGAGGGTGGGGGGGGAGCGCAGCGCCACGAGGCCGAGGAGCAGGGCGATCACGTCGGCGCGCCCGACGAGGGAGGCGACGTTCTCGACGTGCAGGGGCATCGCGGCGAAGAGGCACGCGGCGAGGAGCGCGGCGGGCGCCGGGAGGTGCGCGCGGGCGAAGCCGTGCGCCAGGGTCAGCAGCGCCAGGAACCACCCCAGGGACGTGACGTGCATCGCCGCGGGGGAGAGTCCGAAGAGGCGCGCGTCGAGGGCGAGGCTGAGGCTGGTGAGCGGCCGCCACGACGCCGGCGGCGTGCCCAGGGGGTCACCCCAGAAGGTGCGGGTGAAGACGAGCGAGAGGGCCCCGGTGCCGTTGACGCCGGGGTGGGTGGTGATCGCGCGCACGTCGTCGAGCACGAAGCCGCCGCGCAGGCCCGGGAGGTGCGAGGCCAGGGCGATCGCCCACGGCAGCGCGTGTAGCCGGAGCGCGTCAGTGAGGGGTCGGGTCGAGGGGGAGCGCTCGCTCACGGAGGACCGCCGGACGCTACCATGGTCGCCGAGGCGGGAGGGGGGCGCCGGGCGTCGGTCGGTGCTACGAGGGGGGTCCGAGCGATGCGACGAGGGTGGTGGGGCGTGGTGTGGCTCGGGGCGTGCGCGACGGCGCCGGCGCCGCGACGTGGGGCGGGCGCTCCGGCGACGGAGGCCATGGACGCCGCGCTGGAGGCGGTCGAGGCGCGGGCGAGGCGGTGCCTCGCGGCGGGCGACCGGGTGCGGGTGGAGGGCTTCTTCGACGGGGCATCGGGGCGGTACCTCGTCGAGCGGGTGACAGCGGCGGCGGCGACCACGACGGTGCGGGCGCAGCAGTGCGTGAGCCTGGCGCTGGAGCGCGCGCGGGTGCGACCCTTCGCGGACGGGCGCGCCGACGCGGGCTGGGAGGTGTCGTCGGGCAGGGCGTCGGGCGCGGGCGCGGCGGCCGACGCGACGCAGGCGGTCGCGGCGCCGGAGGTGGTCGGGGAGGTGGACCCGGCCGCGGTGCTGTCGCTGCTGCGCGCGGAGGAGCCCGAGGCGCGGCGCTGCTACGAGGACGCGCTGCGCGGCGACGCGCGGCTGCGGGGCAGGGTGGAGGTGCGCTTCACGCTCTCCGTGGACGGGCGCATCACCCACGCCGTCGCGTCGGGGCCGCGCGGGTTTCGCGCCGTGGGGCACTGCATCGTCGGCCACCTGCGCGGGCTGCAGTGGCCCGCGGCCCGCGGTGGATCGGTGGACTTCGTCTTCCCGTACCGCTTCGCGCCGAGGCGGTAGGCCCCCCTCCGTTTCGTTGCGCCGGTACGCTGCCCGCGGCGAGCGTTGGCATCGATGCAACCCACGGTTGCGCATCTGGGCTCTCCCCCGGAGGCCCGCCGACGATGCACAGTCCCTCCGTCAGCGCGCGTCCCCCCGGCCGTCGGCCGGACGTCGCCGCGCCCTGAGGATCCATCCGCCACCCGGCCGTCGGCCGAGAAGAGTACCGCCATGTCCACCGCCACCTACGTGATCGACGCCTCGCACTCGCACGCCGCCTTCTCCGTTCGCCACATGATGATCGCCAACGTGCGCGGGGAGTTCTCGCAGCTCGCCGGAGAGGTGGGCTACGACCCCGAGCGCCCGGAGGGCACCACGGTGTCGGTCACCATCCAGGCCGGGTCGGTCAACACCCGCGAGGAGAAGCGCGACGCCCACCTCCGGGGCGCCGACTTCTTCGACGCCGAGAACCACCCGACGATCACCTTCCGTTCGAAGGGCGCGAAGGTCGGCGGCGACGGGCTCGTGCTGACGGGCGACCTCACCATCCGCGGCGTGACCCACGAGGTCTCGCTCGCCGTCGAGGAGATCACCCCGGAGGCGAAGGACCCGTGGGGCAACACCCGCCTCGGGGCGTCGGCCAGCGCGAAGTTCAAGCGCTCGGCCTACGGGCTCACCTGGAACGCCGCGCTCGAAGCCGGCGGCGTGCTGGTGGGCGACGAGGTGAAGATCCAGCTCGAGGTCGAGCTCATCAAGCAGGCGTAGTTCCCTCACCCGAGGCCGCGGTCCGCGGTCTGTGAGACCCTCGGGCCCAACCTCCGATGCGCCCGGCCCGCTGCCTCGTCCCTGCGCTCCTCTTCGTCGCGTGCGGCGCCCCGCTCCCCGACGACGCACCCGACGCCCCGCTCCCCGACGGCGGCGCCCCCCTCGACGCCCCGCCCATCCCCGACCGCCCCGATGTCCCCGTCGCGCCCGACCGCCCCGATGTCCCCGTCGCGCCCGACCGCCCCGATGTCCCCGTCGCGCCCGACGCCCCGGCCCCGCCGCCGGGCCCGGTGCTCTACCCCGCCGCGCAGCGGCACTCGCCGCTCACGCCCGACCTCGTGGCCCGCCTGCGCGCCATCTCCGCCCGCGGCCCCGGCCTCGCCGCGGATGTCTTCGCCAAGGTCGGCGACTCCATCACCGTCAGCGCCTCCTTCATGGCCTGCTTCGCGTCGACCAGCGCCGTCGACCTCGGCGGCCGCGAGCACCTCCGCCCCACCCTCGACCTCTACCGCGGCGGCACCATCGGATCGACCGACCCGTACCGCCGCGTCAGCCTCGCCGCCACCGTCGGCTGGAGCGCCTCGGCCGCCCTCGCGGGCTCCCCCTCGCCGCTCACCCGCGAGCTCGAGGCCGGCCGGCCCCGCGCTGCCACCATCATGTTCGGCACCAACGACATCCAGTCGCGGGACATCTTCCGCTACGGCGCCAACCTCCTCGACCTCGCCGACCAGGCCATCGCCCGCGGGGTCATCCCCATCTTCTCGACCGTCCCTCCGCGCGACGACAACCCCGACGCCGACCTCTGGGTGCCCCGCTACAACGCGGTCGCCCTGGGCGTCGCGCAGTCCCGGGCAGTGCCCCTCGTCGACCTCCACGGCGCGCTGCTTCCGCTGCCCTCGCACGGCCTCGCGGGCGATCACCTCCACCCGAACACCTACTCCACCAGCGCGGGCTTCCGCGCCTGCGCGCTCACGCCCGCCGGGCTGCGCTTCGGCTACAACAACCGCAACCTCCTCACCCTCGAAGCCCTTCACCGCGTCGCCGAGGTGACCCTCCGCGGCCGCGCCGCCCCCGACGCCGAAGCCCCGCGGCTCCGCGGCTCCGGGGCGCACGCCGACCCCTTCGTCATCCCCTCGCTCCCCTTCGCCGACGCCCGCAACACGGCCACCGGCGGCGCCCGCGTCTTCGACCGATACCCCTGCCGCGCGACCGCCGACGAGTCCGGCGCGGAGTACCTCTACCGCCTCACGGTCACCCGGCCGACGGCCATCCGCGCGATGGTCATTACCCGCGGCAACACCGACGTCGACCTCCACCTCCTCGACCGCACCGCCACTGCCGAGGGCTGCGTCGCCCGCGACGACCGGGTGCTCGTCACCACCCTCGCGCCCGGCACCTGGACCTTCTCCCTCGACACCTTCGTCAGCGCCGGAGCCCCCCGCGCAGGCGAGTACCTCCTCGTCATCGTGCAGGACCCATGACCCTCACCGTCGTGGAGCGAGCGCTCGACGTAGTGCTGCATCAGGGCGCGTAGGTGGCGGTGGCCGTCTCGCCCGCGGCGATGACCCTGCGGTCGAGGGTGCTCCCCCGGAAGCGCAGGTGCACCGTCGACGCCGGCCACGCGAACAGACGGCCCCCGCCCCGGGCATGATAGGCAGCCGTGTGCCACGCGCTCCGGCCGTAGTGATGTCGTGTCGGGTCCTCGCGGCGGTCGCGCTCGCGGCGGCGTGCGAGCGCGTGGCTACGTCGGCGCGCCGCGCGGCGCCGCGGCCGGGGCTGACCTGGCTCCGGGGCGACGACCCGCGGGTTCGCATCGAGGGCCGGACGGGCGCGGGCGCTGGGGGGCCGTCGTTCGCATGGCCGGCGTCGACGGTGCACCTGCGCTTCCGGGGGAGCACCCTCGACCTGCGGCTGCGCGACACCCTGCTCGACGACCGCATCCGCGACGCCGACGCCCTCGGGGTGGTGGTCGACGGGGGGCCGATGGGCCGGGTGGCGCTGCGCGAGGGCGAGGCGGTGTACCGCGTGGCGCAGGGCCTTCCCCCGGGCGCGCACGAGGTCGCGCTGGTGAAGCTCACCGAGCCGGAGGCCGGGGCGATCACGCTGCTGGGCGTCGGCGTCGACGGCGCGCTGGAGTCCAGCCCCCCGCCGCGGCCCCGCCGGCTGCTCGCGATCGGCGACTCGATCACCGCGGGCTACGGCATCGCGGGGCCCGCCGGGTGCCACTACCGCGCGGACTACGCCGACGCGTCGCGGGCCTGGGCGACGCTGGCGGCACGGTCCCTCGGGGCGGAGGTGCACGTGATCGCGTGGTCGGGCCGCGGCGTCCTCTGGAACAACAACCCCGAGGCCGAGGGGCTCATGCCCGCCCTGATGGAGCGCGCGCTGCCCGCGGACCCCGCGTCGACCTGGGACTGGCAGGCCTTCGTCCCCGACGCCGTGGTGGTGAACCTCGGCACCAACGACGTGTCGCGCCCCGAGTACGACGCCGACGCCTTCGCGCGGGCCTACGGGGAGATCCTCGACAGCCTGCGCGGGCGCTTCCCCCGGGCGCGCCTGGTGGTGGCGCTGGGTCCGTTGATCGCCGACGACGACCCGACGCCGGGGACGGGGCGGCTCACCCGGATGCGCGCCACCCTGCAGGGCCTGGTGCGCGCGCGGCAGCGGCGGGGCGACGGGGCGGTGCGCTTCCTGGAGCTGTACTCCGGCGACCCGGCGGTGGAGGGCTACGGCTGCGACCAGCACCCGAGCGACGCCACCCACGCGCGCCTCGCCGCAGCGCTGGCGGGCGAGCTCGCCGACCTCGCGCCCGCGCGGGCCCCGGGCCCCGCCGTCGCCCACCGGAGCACGCCCCTGTAACGGAGGTCCCCGGCCGTTGGACGCCGCCCGGGCGCCGGGTGTACTCGGCCGTACCGCCGATGGGTCCCCGCGTCGCCACGTCCCTGCTCGCGCTGATCGCCGTCGGGGGCGGGTGCTCCCCGCGGAGGGCGAGGCGGGTGATCGCAGGCTCAGG